>JAAFHD010000227.1 GCA_013298245.1 Alphaproteobacteria bacterium | reverse complement strand
CGGAGAGACGCCATGGATGAACCCTGCATGGACATCGCCCATCTGGGCCATGTCGAGCTGCTGACGCCGAAACCTGAGGAATCGCTCGCATTCTTCGTGGATGTGATGGGCATGACCGAGGCCGGGCGCCAGGGCGACAGCGTCTTCCTGCGCGGCTTCGACGACTATGAACGTTATTCGCTGCAACTGACCGCGTCGCACACCTCGGGCCTGGGCCATGCGGCGATGCGCGCGCGCAGCCCGCAGGCCTTGGCGCGGCGCGTGGCGGCCTTGCGTGCGCGGGGTGCGGAGGTCACGCCGCACGAAGACAATTTCGGCCATGGCACCGGCTGGCGCTTCCGCGACCCGGATGGGCACACCTTCGAACTCTACTACGAGAGCGAGTGGTACGACGCACCGCCCGCACTGCGGCCTGCGCTGAAAAACCAGGCGCAGCGCTTCCCCGCTCGCGGGGTGAATGTGCGCCGCTTGGATCACTTCAACTGCCTGGCCGTCGATGTCCGCGCCTGCCGCGAATTCTTCGAAGCCACACTCGGCCTGCGCTGCACCGAACGCATCGAACTCGACAGCGGCGAAGAGGCCGGCATGTGGCTGACCGCCACCAACAAGAGCTACGATTTCGCCTTCACCAAGGAAGCGCATGGTGTGCCGGGCCGCTTCCACCACGTCACCTTCGCGCTCGATAGCCGCGAGGAGATTCTGCGCGCCGCCGACATCTTCCTCGAAGCCGGTGTGCATATCGAAACCGGCCCGCACAAGCACGCCGTGCAGCAGACCTTCTTCCTGTACGTGTACGAGCCTGGCGGCAATCGCGTGGAAGTCGCCAATGCCGGCGCGCGCCTGGTGCTGGCGCCCGATTGGCGCACCATCACCTGGACCGAAACCGAGCGCAAAATGGGCCAGGCCTGGGGCCTGAAGACCATCGAGAGTTTCCACAAGCACGGCACGCCGCCGCTGCCGGAGGACCACGCATGAAGCGCCTTCTCGCCGCCTTGCTCTGCGCCGCAACGCCGGCCATCGCGCAGGTCTCCGCGCTGCCGCCGGAAGTGCAGCAGGTGCTGCGCGACACCGGCACCGCGATGGGCCCCGAACCCTTCAACCGCACGGCCGCCGCCTTCGCACCGCTGATGCCGCCCGCAGCCCCCACGCTGCGCGATGCGCAATACGGCCCGGACCCGCGCAACCGGCTTGACGTGTTCAGCCCCGGCCCGGGCGCGCGCCCCGTGCTGGTCTTCGTGCATGGCGGCGGTTTCGTGGGCGGCGACAAGGCGCGCGCCGGCGTGCATTTCTACCAGAACATCGGCGGCTGGGCCGCGCGCAACGACATGGTGGGCGTGACCATCACCTATCGGCTTGCGCCCGCGCATCCCTTCCCCGCGGTGATCGAGGACATCACCGCAGCCCTCGCCTGGGTGCGCGCGAATATCGCGGCGCATGGCGGTGATCCCGCGCGCATCATCCTGTTCGGGCAGTCAGCGGGCGCGGCGCATGTCGCGGACTACCTTGCGGCCAATGCGGCAGCACCTGGCGTGGCCGCTGGAGTGCTGGTCTCTGGCGTCTACGACGCCGCAAGCTACCCCGCAGGCCCCACCGCGCGCAGCTACTACGGCAATGACGAAGCACTGCTGCGCGCACGCTCCGCACTGCCCGGCCTCACGCGCCTGACCATCCCCATGGTCACCGCCAATGCCGAATTCGACCCCGCACCCTTCCACGCGCAAGGCGCGCTTCTGCCCGAGCGCATGCGCGCCCGGCACATGCTGCTGCGCGGCCATAACCATGTCTCTCCCGTCTTCGGTTTCGGCAGCGCTGATACCGAGCTTTCCAACGCCATCCTGACCCTGCGATAGGACCATCATGACCAAGACCGCCCTCGTCGTTTCCGCCCATTCCGCCGATTTCGTCTGGCGCGCCGGTGGCGCCATCGCACTCCACGCAGCGCAAGGCTGGCAGGTGACGGTGGTGTGCTTGTCGTACGGCGAACGCGGTGAATCCGCGAAGCTCTGGCGCCTGCCGGGCATGACCATGGAACGCGTGAAGGAAGCGCGCGAGGCCGAGGCGAAAACCGCCGCCGGGTTCCTCGGCGTGCACGATATCCAGTTCTGGGATCTGGGCGACTACCCGATCAATCTCAGCGAGGCCGCCTTCTATCGCCTGGTGGATTTGTACCGCGCGATCCATCCGAAATTCGTCCTCACGCACAGCAAGGAGGACATCTACAACCACGACCACCCGGCGGTGACGGATTTCGCGCAGCACGCCCGCATCACCGCGCAAGCGCATGGCCACAACCCGCACCAGAAGGTGCTGGGCGCGCCGCCGGTCTTCCTGTTCGAACCGCACCAGCCGGAGCAGTGCAACTGGAAGCCCGATGTGCTGCTGGATATCTCCCCGGTGTGGGAGAAAAAGCGCGCGGCGATCGAGGCGATGGCAGGCCAGGAACACCTGTGGGAATACTACACCCGGGTGGCGCTGCAGCGCGGCGCGCAGGGTGCGCGCAACTCCGATAAATCCATCAAGTATGGCGAGGGCTACCAGGCCGTCTTCCCGCATGTGGTGGAAACCCTGGCATGACGCTGGACCTGGCCATCGGCCGCACGAAACTGACGGAAGGCTTTTGCGCCGCGCCGCCCGCAGGGCTGGAATTGCCGTCCGTACAACCCATCACGAAGGCCTTCGCGCAGATGGTGCGCGAGGGCCGCTACGCGATGTCGGAGATGGCCATCGCGACGTTCCTGATGGCGCGCGCGCATGGCAAGCCGGTGGTGCTGCTGCCCGTGGTGTTGGCCGAACGCTACCAGGAAGCCGCGCTGATCTGCCGCGTCGATGCCGGCATCCATGGCCCCGCGGACCTGGCCGGCAAGCGCGTCGGCGTGCGCGCGTACTCCCAGACCACGGGCATGTGGCTGCGCGGCGTGATCGCCGATCGCTACGGCGTGAAGCAGGACGCGATCCGCTGGTTCACCTTCGAGGATGCGCATGTCGCCGAATATCTCGACCCGCCTTGGGCGCAGCGCGCGCCTGCCGGTGCTGCGCTGGAAACCATGCTGCGCGAGGGCGCGCTGGATGCGGCGATCTTCGGGATGGAAACGCCCGCGGATGCCACGCTGAAAACCGTCTTCGCCGACCCCGCCGCGGCCGGCCGGCAATTCCTGGCCGATTACGGCTTCGCGCCGGTGAACCATCTGCTGGTCGCGCGCGCGGATGTGGCCCCGGCCGAGATGCAGCGTGTTGTCGCAGCACTCGCCGCTGCCGGCGTCGCGCCACGCCCACGCGCCGCACTGAACGCGGCACTGAAACTCGCCAGCCGCTTCTGCGCCGAACAGGGCTTGATCGACCGCCCGCTGACACTGCAAGAGATCTGGGCCGGCACACCGGACAGCTTCGCGTGAACAAAAAACAGGAGGAACGCATGACCATCACCCGCCGCACAGCACTTGGTGCTGGCCTGGCCCTCCCCGCGCTGGCCAGCGCGCAAGAGGTCTTCCCGAACCGCCCCGTCAACGTCGTCGTGCCCTGGGGGCCGGGCGGGCCGACCGACACGTTCACGCGCGTGCTGACGGCACGGTTGGCGACCGATCTCGGCCAGCCTTTCGTCGTGGATAATCGCGTCGGTGCGAATGGCACGATCGGGCTGACCTATGCCGCGCGCCTGGCGCCGAATGGCTACAACGTCGTGGTCACGCCCAACAGCACCTATGCGGCTGCGCCGCATCTCTACAATCTCGGCTTCGATGTGGGCCAGGCCTTCGCGGGCGTGGGCCTGTTGGTGTCGATGCCGATGTTCATGCTGGTGCACCGCGACAGCCCGGTGAACAGCGTGGCCGATTACGTCGCACTGGTGCGGCGCGGCGGGCAGCACAGCTATGCCAATGCGTCGGTGGGCGCGACGTCGCATCTGGCCACCGAACAATTCCTGCAGGCGGCGAATATCGAAGTTCTCGAAGTCGGCTATCGCGGCGGCGGGCCGGCCGTGCAGGCGGTGATCCAGCGCGAGGTGGGCATGGTGTTCATGCCCGCGGCCTCGGTGATGGGCTTCATCCGTTCGGGCGAGTTGAAGGCGATTGGTGTGTGCCAGCCGGCGCGCAGCCCGCTCGCGCCCGCTGTTCCGACCTTCGCCGAACAGGGCTTCCCGCAGGTGGGCGTGGAGGAACACGTGGCCATGCTCGCACCCGCCGGCACGCCGGAGCCTATCCTGCGCCGCCTGAACGAAGCCTGCACGGCCGCACTGCGCGCAGCGGATGTGCAGCCGCGCCTGGAGGCGCTGGCCGTCACGCCGCAGGCACAACCGCTGGCCGCCTGGCCCGCTTATCTGGCGGCCGAGAACGCGAAGCTGCGCGACATCATCCGCAGTCGCAACATCCGCGTCACCTGAACCCAACCGCCGAAAGCACGATCATGATCCCCCGCCGCGCCTTGCCGCTTCTTCTCGCAACACCAGCACTTGCGCAGCCGCGCTGGCCGGACCGGCCGGTGCGCATGATCGTGCCTTTCACGCCCGGTGGCACGACCGACATCCTGGCCCGCGCGCTCTCCGCCGAATTGCAGGAGGCGTTGGGCCAGCCCTTCGTGGTGGAAAACCGCCCCGGCGCCGGCGGCACGCTGGGCACAGAGCAAACCGCGCGCGCGGCCGCCGATGGCTACACGCTGATGATGGGCCATATCGGGACGCTGGCGGTGAATCCGGCGCTGTATCGCAACCTGTCCTTTGACACCGTCACTTCCTTCGCGCCGGTGGTGCTGGCCGCGGTTGTGGCCAACATCCTCTGCGTCAATCCGCGGCGCATGCAGGCGACGACGGTGCAGGAGTTGATCGCCGCCGCGCGCGCGCGTCCGGGCGGGTTGTCCTATGGTTCGGGCGGCAATGGGTCGGCTGCGCATATCGCCATGGTGGCCTTCCAGGAGGCGACGGGCACGCGCATGGAACACATTCCGTATCGCGGCACCGGGCCGATGATGAATGACCTCATCGCCGGCACGATCGACCTGACGATGACGGGTGGGCCGCCTGCGCTGCCGCCGGTGCGCGCGGGCACGTTGCGGGCGCTGGGCGTGTCGTCGCTGGCGCGCACTTCCGCCGCACCCACCGTGCCGACAATTGCCGAACAGGGCGTGCCTGGCTTCGACGCGACGCAGTGGTACGGCGTGGTCGCACCCGCCGGCACGCCGCCCGAAATCGTCGCGCGCCTGAACGCCGAAAGCACGCGCGCGCTGCGTGGCGAACGCCTGCGTCCACGCCTGGAATCCGAAGGCGCTGATCCCGCACCAGGCACGCCGGAATCCTTCGGCGCATTCATCCGCGCCGAGCGCGACCGCTGGGGCGCGCTGGTGCGCCGCGCCAACGTCACGGTCGATTGATGATCCCCACCTGCAAAGGCCCCGACCCCAATACCCGCACGCCGCGCTGGCGCCCGCCGCCTGGTGCGGTGGATGCGCATTGCCACATCTTCGGCCCCGGCGATGTGTTCCCCTACGCTGCGGACCGCGCCTACACGCCGCCCGATGCGCCCTATGAGGGGCTGGTCGCGCTGCACCGCACGTTGGGCATCGAGCGCGCCGTCATCGTGCATGCGTCCTGCCATGGCAGCGATATGGCGGTCACGCTGGATGGCATTGCGCGCGCCGGTGGCGCGATGCGTGGCGTCGCCGTGGTGAACCCCGGCATCACCGATCGCGAACTCGCACGCCTCGATGCCGGCGGCATTCGCGGCGTGCGTTTCAACTTCGTGCGGCATCTCGGCGGCATGCCGGATATGGCGTTTTTCGAGCGCGTGCTGGCACAGATCGAACCCATGGGCTGGCACGTCGTGCTGCATCTGGATGCGGAGGATGTGGTGGAATTGGCACCACGCATTGCCGCCATTCGTGTGCCCTTCGTGATCGACCATATGGGGCGCGTGAAGGCGAAGCTGGGGCTGGAACAGCGGCCCTTCGCGCAGCTGCGGGAACTGATGAAGAACCCCCTCGCCTGGGTGAAGATTTGCGGCGCCGAGCGTGTTTCGTCGGCCGGCGCGCCGTTTCGTGATGCGGTGCCCTTCGCGCAGGCGCTGGTCGCGGCCGCACCCGACCGCGTGCTCTGGGGCACCGACTGGCCGCACCCGAACATCGCCGGCGACATGCCCAATGATGGCGAC
>JAAFHD010000226.1 GCA_013298245.1 Alphaproteobacteria bacterium | reverse complement strand
CAGCTGTTCCGCATCATGGCCGGGCTGCCCGTGACCATCCGGCTGCTGGATCCGCCGCTGCACGAATTCCTGCCGCACCAGGATGCGGAAATCGAGGATGTCGCGGGCCATCTCGGCACCGATGTCGCGACCATGAAGCGGCGCCTGGAGGAACTCTCGGAAGCCAACCCGATGCTGGGCCATCGCGGTTGCCGCCTGGGTATTTCCTATCCGGAAATCTACGAGATGCAGGCGCGCGCGATCTTCGAAGCCGTCGTCATCGTGGCGCGCGAAACCGGCGCCGCACCCGTGCCGGAAATCATGATCCCGCTGGTCGCCACGCGGCGCGAACTGGAAATTACCCGCGCGCAGGTGGACAACATCGCCCGCCAGGTCTTCGCCGAAGCGGGCATGGAACTGGAATACCTGGTCGGCACCATGATCGAACTTCCCCGTGCTGCGCTGGTGGCTGACCGCATCGCAGAAGCCGCGGATTTCTTCAGCTTCGGCACGAATGACCTGACGCAGACCACCTTCGGCCTGTCGCGCGATGACGTCGGCAAATTCCTGCCGCGCTACATCGAAACCGGCATCTTCCCGAAGGACCCGTTCGTGTCGATCGACCCCGATGGCGTGGGTGCGCTGGTGCGCATCGGCTGCGAAGGCGGGCGCCGGACCAAGGCCGACCTCAAGCTCGGTATCTGTGGTGAACACGGCGGCGACCCGTCATCCATCGCCTTCTGCGAAAGCGTCGGTCTGGACTACGTGTCGTGCTCGCCCTACCGCGTGCCGGTCGCGCGGTTGGCAGCGGCGCAGGCAGCGCTGGCGGGCGGCGGGACGGACCGCACCGCTTAACGCGGCGCGCCGCCCATCACCCATTCGGGGATGCGGTCCAGCGCCGTGGCCGGCGCCATCGCCACCGCTGAATCATGATCCGGCTCCGGCGGTGCGGCCGGCGGGCGCACGGTCGCTTGGCCTGGCGCAGGCTGCGTATAATCCGCCACGATCCGCGCCTGCGCGCCCTCGATCACCAGCACCCGCGCGCCGATCGGCAGCGGCACCAGGTCGCGCTGGGTCACGCTGACCAGGTCCTGGTTGTCGCGGCGCACGATGTATTCCATCGCGTCGGCGCTGCCGGCCGAGCGTTCAATCGTGGTCCCCAGCAGCCCGCCCACCAGCGCGCCGCCCACCGCACCCAGGGCGCTCGCCACGCGGTCCGGCGTGCCGACGGCGGCTCCCACAGCGCCGCCCGCGGCAGCGCCAGCGGCGGCACCTGTGGCGCCATCGGCCGCCACGCGCACCGGGCGCACGCCGACGATGACGCCCTGCGTCACGCGGTTGGCCTGTTGCACGGCGCGCGTGTTGTATTCGTCCGGCGAATACCGGTTGCCGCAGGCGGCGAGCGCCAGTGCGGCCAGAAGAACCCATCGTTGCATCGGGGCCGCATAGCGCATGACGGCGCGGCGCACTATATCGGCGTCATGGGCCTGCCCTTCCGCAAGATGCACGGCGCCGGGAATGACTTTGTCATCCTTGATGCGCGCGCCGCCCCGGTGCCGATCACGCCCGATGGCGCGCGTTGGCTTGCCAACCGCAATCTGGGCGTGGGCGCGGACCAGATCATCCGCCTGGAACCCAGCGCGCAGGCTGACGTCTTCATGCGCATCCTGAACCCCGATGGTTCTGAAGCCGGCGCCTGTGGCAATGCGACGCGCTGCGTGGCGCGCCTGATGTTCCTCGAATCCGGGCGCGACCAGGCCGTGGTGCAGACCATCTCCGGCCTGCTGCCGGTGCGCCTGTTGGAAGGTGGCGTGATCGAAGCGGATATGGGTGCCGCCCGCCTGGACTGGGCGGATGTGCCGCTGGCGCGCGCGATGGACACGCTGCACCTGCCCTTGTCATGCGGCCCGGTGTCGGACCCTGCGGCGTGTTCGATGGGCAACCCGCATGCGACGTTTTTCGTGGACGATGTCGCGGCGATTCCCGTCGCCGAAATCGGCCCGCTGCTGGAACGCGACGCGCTCTTCCCCGACCGCGCCAATATCGGCTTCGCGCAAATCCTGGCCCCCGATGACATCCGCCTGGTGATGTGGGAACGCGGCGCCGGCATGACCTTGGCCTGTGGGTCCGGCGCCTGCGCCACCATCGTCAACGCGGCGCGCCGCGGCCTGACCGGGCGCAGCGCGCGCATCCGTATGCCCGGCGGGGACCTTCGCCTGCATTGGCGCGAGGACGGCCATGTGCTGATGGCCGGCCCCACCGCGATCTCCTTCATGGGCGAGCTGGACGCGGCGCGGCTGGCCGCGTGATCCCGCGCCTTGAAACGCAGCGCCTGGTGCTGCGCGCGCCTCGCGCCGAGGACCACGCGAACAGCGCGGCGATGTG
This sequence comes from Alphaproteobacteria bacterium, assembly GCA_013298245.1. Classification (GTDB taxonomy): domain Bacteria; phylum Pseudomonadota; class Alphaproteobacteria; order Acetobacterales; family Acetobacteraceae; genus Rhodovarius. The sequence goes on along the minus strand of JAAFHD010000226.1, from coordinate 3,795 downwards.
GGCCGATCCGGATGTCGCGCGGCACACCGTCGGCCATCCGTCGACGCCGCATGAATCCTGGGTGCGGCTGTTGCGCAATGCTGGGCTGTGGTCGGTGATGGGCTTTGGCTATTGGGTGGCGGAACTTGCGGATGGCGCCTTCATCGGTGAATTCGGCCTGGCGGCCTTTCGTCGCCCGCTGGTGCCCGACCATGGCGATGCGCCGGAAGCCGGCTGGGTGATGGCGCCCACGCATCACGGCAAGGGATACGCCACCGAAGCCATGCAGGCCGTGCTGGCCTGGGCCGATGCAGAGCTGGCGGCACCCTTCACCTTCTGCGTGATCGCGCCGGAGAACGCGGCGTCGATCCGCGTCGCGCGCGCGCTGGGTTATGGCGCGGAAGTGCTGGGCAGCAGCCGCGGCGCGCCGGCGCTGGTCTTCACCAGGGCGCGTCCATGACGGTCGAAACCCTGGCCCTTGGTTGCCGCCTGAACAGCGCGGAAGCCGACACGATGGCCGCACTGGCAACCGCCGGCGGGCTGCGCGATGCGCTGATCGTCAACACCTGCGCCGTGACCGCCGAGGCTGAGGCGCAGGCGCGCCAGGCCATCCGCCGCGCCGCACGCGATGCGCCCGCGCGGCCCATCATCGTGACGGGTTGCGCCGCCACGCTGGCGCCCGCGCGCTGGGCAGCACTGCCCGGTGTGGCGCGCGTGCTGACCAACGACGAAAAACTGCGCGCGGAAAGCTGGAACGCGCCCGAAGCACCTCCGCCCGCCGCCACCATTCGCCGCGCCCGCGCCTTCCTGGAAGTGCAGCAGGGTTGCGATCATGAATGCACCTTCTGCGTGATCCGGGTGGCGCGCGGCGCATCGCGCATTTGGGCACCGGATGACGTGCTGGGCGCCGCACGCCAGGCGGTCGCGCGCGGTCAGCGCGAAGTCGTGCTGACCGGTGTGGATTTGGCCAGCTGGCAAGATGGCGCGCGCGACATCGCGTGGTTGGCGCGCGCCGTGCTGGCGGTGCCGGGCCTGGCGCGGTTGCGGCTGTCATCGCTGGACCCCGCGGCCGTGCCGGATGCGCTGTTCGACCTGTGGCGCGATGAGGCGCGGTTGGCGCCCTTCCTGCATCTCTCGGCGCAGCATGGCGACGGCCTGGTGCTCAAGCGCATGAAGCGGCGCCATGCGCCGGAGGTGGTGCCGGCGCTGGCAGCGCGGCTGCGCGCGGTGCGTGCTGATGCCGCGATCAGCCTGGACTTGATCGCCGGCTTCCCCACGGAAACCGCAGCCGCGCACGCGCAATCCCTGGCACTTCTGGACGCGCTGCACCCGGTCGCCGTGCATGTCTTCCCCTATTCCGCGCGGCCCGGCACGCCTGCCGCGCGCATGCCCGCATTGCACAGCGATGTGGTGCGCGCGCGCGCCGCCGCATTGCGCGCGTCCGCCGCAGGCCACGCCGAAGCCGCGGCCCGCGCGCGCATCGGCGCCACCGAAGACGTGATCTTCGAAACCGCGCGTGAAGGCATCACCGCGCAAGGCCTGCGGCTGCGCGCGACGACCGACATGCCGCGCGCTGGCTTGCGCGCCATGCGCGTCACGGGCACGGAAGCTGCGATACTGTTGGGAGAGGCCGCGCATGGCGCTGCGTGACTGGTTCGGCAAGCGCGAGACGCCGCCGGAAAAACCGCCCGAGGAACCGCAAGGCTTCTTCGCCAAGCTGAAGGCGGGGCTGTCGCGCAGCACGCGCGCGCTGACCGACAACATCGCGGCCGTGTTCACCAAGCGCAAGCTGGATGATGCGGCGCTTGAGGAGCTTGAGGAAACGCTGATCGCGGCCGACCTCGGCGTGCCCGCCACGCAGCGCATCATCGCGGAATTCCGCAAGACGCGTTTCGGCCGCGAAGTGACCGCGGAGGAGATCAAGGAAGCGCTGGCCGAGGAGATCGCCGCCATCCTGGAACCGGTGGCACAACCCATGCCGCTGGACCCCGCGCGCGGCCCGCATGTGGTGCTGGTGGTCGGCGTGAATGGCGTGGGCAAGACCACCACCATCGCCAAGCTTGGCCAGCAATACGGCGCGCAAGGGCTGCGCGTGATGTTCGCCGCCGGCGACACGTTCCGCGCCGCAGCGGTGGAACAGCTGCAGATCTGGGGCGAACGCACCGGCGCCGTGGTCGTCGCCGCCGAAAAGCATGGCGGCGATGCGGCGGGCCTGGCGTTTGACGCGTTGACCCGCGCGCGCGCCGAAGCCATCGACGTGCTGCTGATCGACACAGCCGGCCGCCTGCACAACAAGGCCGCGCTGATGGAAGAACTGCGCAAGGTGGTGCGCGTGATTCGCCGCGTGGACGACACCGCGCCGCATTCCGTGCTGCTGGTGCTGGATGCGACCACGGGCCAGAACGCCATCCAGCAGGCGCGCGTCTTCCGCGACATGGTGGATGTGACGGGCATCGCGGTTACCAAGCTTGATGGGTCCGCCAAGGGCGGCGTGGTGGTGGCCTTGGCGCAGGAATTCGCCATCCCGCTGCACATGGTGGGCGTGGGTGAAAAGGCGGATGATCTGCGCCCCTTCACCGCGCGTGATTTCGCCCGCGGATTGGTCGGCTTGGAATAGTTCGCAAAGTTTCGTCACGCTGTCGGGTATCGCGGCGCGCGGCCGTTTGCGCTAACCGGAACCCAACAAGGAGAAGGCACCATGGCGGTTCTGGCGATCGGCAACGGGCTTGGATTCGGGTTCGACATCTCGGTCCACTACAACGCGATCGATCTGGAGTTCATGGACACCATCACGTCCACCTCCACCTACTATTCGGCCGACCTGTTGCTGCTGGGCCGGACCACCATCATCGAATTCGCGGGGTCAGGCTTCACGACCGATCGCGACGGGCTGCTGAACGCCGGCACCGTCAACCGCATGGTGTGGTCCAACGGCGGCATTGTGCAATTCGACGTGCGCGAGATTTCCATCACCGCCGCGCAGATTCGCGCCTGGGGCGATACGCTGGATACCGGCGGGCTGCTCAACACGGTGTTTGGAGGCGATGACCGCATGGGTGGGTCGAACTTCGCCGACCGCATGTGGGGCCTGGCCGGCAATGACCAGATCTGGGGCGTGGGCGGTGACGACATCCTGAGCGGCGATGGCGGCAATGACATTGTGCGCGGCGGTTCGGGCAATGACACCATCCTGGGCGGGGCGGATCATGACATCATCGCCGGCGGGCCCAGCATCAACAGCGTCAATGGCGACAGCGGCATCGACACGCTACTGATCGATGGCGGGCGGCGCGTCACCAACGTGACGTTCAGCACCGAGGGCAGCTTCGTCTTTGGTGGCGACACCATCTTCAGCTATCGCGGCAATGCGGTGTCCACGCGCGAATCCACGAGCTTCGCCGGCATCGAGAACTTCGCCTACACCGATGGTCGCCAGGTCTTCGCGGTGAATGATGTGGCGATGCAGGTCACGCGCATGTACCACACCGCCACTGGTGAGGCCGCCAACGCCTATGGGCTGAACTGGTGGATCGACCAGCTGAGTGCGGGCACCAGCATGCGGACCATGGCCAACAGCTTCACCAATGGCGAATTCACCGCGAAATACGGCGCGCTGAGCAACACGCAATTCGTCACGCAGCTTTACCAGAATTCCGCCGGCCGTGGGCCGACATCGGGCGAGTTGTCGTTCTGGAACACCCAGCTGGGCAACGGCATGCAGCGTGGCGATGTGATGCTCAGCTTCTCCGAATATGTGGAGACCAAGGGGCGGATCAGCGCCATCTACAGCAATGGCGTGTGGGACCAGGATGGCGC
>JAAFHD010000228.1 GCA_013298245.1 Alphaproteobacteria bacterium | reverse complement strand
TCCATCCGCTTCGATCTGCCGCCCGCACAGAGCGTTAGACTGGGCCTGCTCGATCTGCTCCCACTCGGCCTGGGATTTGGCCGGGCAAGCTCCGTAGTGACCGGGCTGCAGGGACGGTATGCGCGACTTCTGGGCGACTGGCCGAGCGAAAGCGAAAGCAATTATTCCCTGCCACATATGTTCCTTCGCCTCGATCTCGGCCGCCTGCCGATGCTTGGCGGCAACGCTCAGCTCGCGCTCGACATGATGCTGGGCGTGGCGGTGAGCGGCAAGCGTGGCGTGCCGGGCATGAAGATCGGCAACAAGGTTTTGGGCATCGGCGGCTTCTCAGCCAAAGAAATCAAGCTCGATCTCTTCCGCTTCATGAGCCTGACAATCGATGGCCTCTCTTTCGATCCCAACGCACAGGTCATCAAACAGGTGGATTTCCTTGAAGCAGACCCAACCACAGATGGCGATTTCAGCAACGCCGGCGTACTGGTGGCCAGCGGAGCCGAGCTGCGCATCCTCGATTGGAATCCCTTAGGCAACAACCGCACTTTCTCGCTCGTGTTGGCGCATGAGCAGGCTGGCGCGAATCGCGGCATGGCGTTTTTCGTCGAGCCCGACACGGCGTCGGCGCCAAGCGGGTTTTCCTTCCATCTGAATTGGTTGATCCTAGGCGGTGGCCTGAGCTTCTCCCCGAAATTCTACCAGTCGTTGCTGAGCCAAAGCACCGGCTCAATTGCTACGCGCGATTTCCGGATCGCGGGGCCACCGACCTCGCCCTCCCCCGACAGCGACAGCGACACCCGCAGACTGCGCATGGCCTTCAATCCAGGCGCCCGCTGGCTGATGGGCGCGTCCTTCTCGCTCGGCGAAATCCTGCCTGAATGCAGCTTCATCCTCGATGACGGTGCCTACTACGCCATCCGCCTGCGTGCCGACTGGCTTCGGTTGCTGGTCGGAACGGACACGCTGGAATTGGCCTACATCCCGGGGACGGCGGTGCGCGACGATCGCTTCCGCATCGCCGGGCTCAGGGTACCGTACCTCACCTTCTTCGCTGGCATGAGTAGCGGCGAGATGGCCTTCGAGCTCGGTGTCGCTGGCGATATCCTGTTCGACTTCGGTTACCCTTGGTACGGCGGCGGCGGGTACGACTGGTTTCGCGCCTTCTCCATGCCGGTCGGCGTCTACGAGGCGAAGTTCGGCTTCTTCGCAGAGTTCCGCCGCGGCACCGACGCCTCCGATGGTTCGGAAGTGACGCTCACCGCGGGCTTCGCCTTCTATATTGGCTATGGATTCGGTTACGATGGCGGCTGGCAGGGCCTGCGCGCCGGCATCGGCGTCTTCGCCATTCTCGAAGGTAGCCTGACTTTCGCTGTCGGGATGCATACCAACGAACTGTCCGAGAATCCGGGCAATCTCATCTCCGAGGCGCGGATCGTCGGCGTCATCGGCATTCTGGCCTATGGCGAGGGCTGGATCGAGCTTTGGATTATCTCCGCGCGGTTCAGGGTATGGGCGCAGGCCTCTGTCGGTGTGGCTATCAGCTATGTGCGGGGGCAGCCCAGCGTGCTGACATGGACCACCGCGCTCGGCGCTGGGTATTCGGCCGAGGCCAGCATCGGGCGAGGCCCCTTCCGCATCACCTACAGTGTTCAAGGCTCCATCACGATACCTGTGACCGGCCAGATGAGGCTTAGCTGAATGGAGCCCGCCATGCCTTGCATCCCCTTCAGCATAGATGTCTTCAGCCAGGGCTGGCTGTATCCGTGCAGCGCGCCGGGGCCTGACGATGCGGCGCTCTATCTGGTGCTGCAACCACTGATGGTGTCGATGGAGCCGGGGAAGCCCGCGCCCGTGCCGATGGCGCAGGATCTTCTAGAGTATTTCACGAACCCGCCAGCCGATATTGGCGCCTTGCTGCGCCTCAGCAGCCACATTCCGGCCGACATCTGGGCAGCCGTACCCTCCAATAGCTTGGTGCCCGTGCCGTTTCCGCCGATGACGCACATCCAAGGGAGCGTTACCTGGTCGGGTGCTCCCACCATGAATGTCGACCGCACGCTGCAGGGCCTCTTTGCTCCAGGGGAGGTCGATGCCTTCGCGGCAAGCATCGATGAGGACTGGCTCCAGATCGCCCAGGCGAATGGGCTGCGGCCAAACGCAACCCGATGGGATGAATTGGACGCCGGCCAACGAGCGCAACTGGTTGACTGGTTGATCGGCCTCTGCCTCGATCTGCTGGCGCTTGACCAGCCCAACGACGATCCGGTTGGCAACACGTTGAAGGCGATTCTGGGCAAAGTTTCGGCAACGGTGGCAGATCTCAAGACAGCGCTTGTCGAGTCACAGGATAATCCGAAGGCTGCCCAGCTCTGGCAGGCGCTGCGCTCCCTGCCTCAGGACCAGCGGGAGAAAGCACCCTCTCCGCCTTTGCTTCCGTTGGGCAAGGATGCGCTGAAACAATTCATTCGCCGCTACATCCCGGGCGTTGGTGACGCAGCAACCCATGCCGCCGCTTCGCATCATCATCTCCTGTGGTCCGGCTTTCGTGAGTTGGCGGCAACCGCGGACGAGAAGGTGCCGGCTGTGGCGCGCTGGAAACGCTGCGCCGATGGTCTCAGGCTGCTCTACGGCTTCGGCGAGAGGCTAAGCTGGCCCAAAGACTTGGCGGACCTCGTACCGGATCGCTTCATGCCCGTCGCGGCCGGCGCCCGCGCCGCTCGGATCGCGGCCCTGGCGGGCGGCGCCGTCATCAACACCAATGCCGTCTCACTGCTGGGTCAGGTCATTCGCATCGCGCCGGTCGTCTTCGACGGGACCACGAGCGTCTTCACCGACATCTCCCTCAAGGTCGGCGGTCATGAGATTTTTCACAACGACGACGACAAAGTGAACTTCCTCAAGGTGATGAGCGACTGCGCCGCCGAGGTCGCCGATTGGCGCCGCGTCGGGCGCCGGGTCCGTCCATTGCTTCGGGCCGACATCACGCCGCGTGCCGGCTTCGCGCCGCGCATGGCACGAGCGACGCAGCGCCCCGGGCCGCAGAAACAGGAATGCGACGTGCCCGTCAGCCTGCTCGACCTGGTGAATCCGGAGGGGCGCAACACGCCCCAGGGTGCGCCGGCGCTGGTGGGCGTTGGGCCACGCAGGCGAGGGCTTCGCCTGAAGGAATTGCATCGGCCCTGCGGCGCTCCCGAACCGAACGATCGGAAGTTGGTGATCGGGGTGCAACTGCGCCCCGTGACGCCGGCAGTTGAGCGGTCATTCATCAGCCAAAGCGTGTACCGCCTGCTTCTGCCAGCCGATCTTCATGAGATTGCCGATGTCAAGGCAGCGCTCGATCATGACCCGAAAAATGATCCCCCATATCGCCCAAAGCTCCGCATCGGCACCTCCGTCTCTGACCTATTGGGCAAGCTTCGGCCCGCGCCGGACGGCGAGGAAGGCTGGCTGATCGTCGCGGACGAGGACCTGAAAGCGTTGCTGAACGGTGCCGGCCCGTGGCGGGTTGCCCTGGAAATCGGCCTAGATCCAGCGGTGATCCAGAATAGGCCAGCGTTGGCCGATCAGTTCCCGTTCAATGTGTGCTCGACGGCTGACGAACCGCCGATGCTGGCGCTCAACTCCGCGACAGTAAGCCGCATGAATGTCAGTGTGGATCGCATCGTTGTGCCGATCGAAATGACCTATTGCCTTGAGCCCGCGCTCGGTTCGATGCGCAAACCGGACGACGACGGTCTCGACCAGGACCTGCAGCAGTTCAACAAGCTGCGCATCACGATGTTGCGGGATCATCCTGCGGGTGCGCCGCCAATCTGGCTGACCTGGCCAGATGCGCTGCTTCCGGTGCCTTCCAAAGATCCTTCCCACCCTGGCGTTGTGCCTTATGCATTGCAGCATCTGTTCGACAAACAGATCGCTGAGGAGGCGGTCGACGGTCAGCAGGATTCCCGCAGTGAGGCCCAGCGCTTCGATCGCTGGGCTGACCCGTCGGCCACTGACGAGTTTTCTGGCGAGGTGGAGAACCAGTATGCAGTGAAGCTGCCTGCCATCCGCAAGGACGGCAGCCCGGGCCTGCCACGAGGGCTGGCGGTCGATGTTCGACTGATCAGCGACCTGACAACGAAGCCCGGCGAAACAACGAAGCCCGGCGAAGCGGAGGAAGCCCCGTTGCTTCGGTGGGGCTTCGCCGCCCAGGGCTCTCAGCTGTCGCTGATGTGGAACGCGAAGTGGTTCGAAGAGGCGTTCAAATCGGGTGGCAAGCTGGCCGAGTCGGAGGAGCAGCTCTCCCTGGACGTGCTGCGCTCGCTCTACGAGGCGCTTCTCGAACTCCGGTTGGCCCTGTGCGACGCGGAGGCCAAGGCTGCCCTGCTGCTCGAAGCCTGGTCGTTCGACTGTGACCGGGCAAGCGGCACGCCAGCGATCGGTCCAGGCATGGCGCTCTCCTTTGTTGCCTCGCGACCGCTCGCCGGTAGCACCGGGTCAACCGACGCGGTGTCGGCTGCACTGCTCACCGCGGTGGATCATTTCCTAGGTTCGCCGACCGGCTCAGGACCCGATTTCGAGAATTTTCGTGCCCGGACATGGGCCATACATTCCGGCGTACAGACGCCCCCTGCCGACCTCGCCGTGCCGCTGGCCACAGGCTGGCAACACAGGCTGCACGGGACGCCCGGCGATGCGACAGAGCAAGTCAGGAACGCCGGGGTGATCCGGCTGGGCCTCGAGATCACGCGGGCGCGTGGCTCCGTGGCCGTCGCACCGACGAGCCCAGGCCAGATGGACCCGATGAAGGTCAAGAACGGAAGCTGGCCGACTGATGATGATTTCGGCGCAACACTGAAGGCGAAGGCGTGGTCCGAACTCGACGCCTATCTGAACCCAGCCGATGGCCATTCGCCCGCGCATCACCGGCTCGGTTGGCTTCGCGCGCCGCTGCCAGCGCAGGCCGCGAAGGCGTCGGAGCCGGCGAAGGAACAGCCCACGTTGGTCCGCCTGTTCGGAGGCGCCGCACCCTTTCTGGCGCAACCGCCCACATGGGAACCACCCGAAATGCCGGCGGCACAGCTGTACCTCTCCATGCATGGGCTGGTGCCGATCCAGCGGCACCCAAGTGTCGGCGATCAAGGCACCACGGATGCCTTCCTCCGCTTTGTGATCGGGCTTGCGCAGGGGATCCTGGACGGCGTCCATCCAGCCGGTCTCACCCTGCAGGCAATCGATGCGGATGCATGGCTCAAGGCCAGGAAGATCCTGGCCGATCACCTGCGCAAAGACGGCGGCATCGCTGACAAAATGGCGGCTCTGCTTGCCCCGCTCGACGACAGCGCTGCATTTGCTAGCTGGCAGCCCAAGTACGAGAGAGACCTCGCTGAGAAGGTGGCGAAGTACGCCGTGGAGCTATCGCAGCCGGCCCGAGCCGCGCTGGCAAGCCAATTTGCAGAACGCCCGACGCTGTTCACGACATGCCAAGCGATCGGCTTGCTGATCCTTGATCCGGATACCTTCCACCTTGGCCTGCATGGTTTCCGCTTAGCCAAGCAGATCAGCGCAGACGTGTGGGATGTCGAGACCTTCACCGCCGACCGCATTCTTCGCGCCGCAGACGTCGCCGGTGGCCAGCGCCGTTTCGTTCTCGACGTGCTGGAGGATGCCCGTTACGACACCGACTTCGAAATCAAGCGGAACGACTGGAACTGCGAGGATCCGGCCGATACGAGCCTCTTCGACAAGATCCGTTATCCGGGCGGGAAGCAACCGAAAGATGTGCTTCGGCGGCGCGGCGGCGTGCTGTCTCGGCTGGGCGATGCGATCATCAACGGCAGGGACGCGTATCCGGCGGCGATGGATGACCCCGGACCGCGGCTGTCGGAGGCAGAGCTGGTCCACCATAATCCCGAATGGCGGCAGCGGGACCAGCCAGATGCGGCGCCCCGCCTGCTGCATGTCCTACCCACTCGCCGCCCCCCGAGCAGCCCCGGCCTCGTGGCGATCCAGTCGCCGCTCGGACCCATCGGCACTAAGGGTGACCCGCGCCACTCTTTACTGACGCTCGCAACAGGAGAAGATCCTTCGAATACAGTGACCTTCCAAGGGAAAGTGAAGGAAATCCTCGGGAACAAATCCAGTTTGGAGCAAC
>JAAFHD010000225.1 GCA_013298245.1 Alphaproteobacteria bacterium | reverse complement strand
TGCCGGTGTCGCTCTGGATCACGATGGTCTCGGGGCCTGCCCCGCGCGTCTGCAGCTGGATCGACAGCACGGCATCAGCATCGCCCTCCGGGCCGAGCCAGACGCAGACCCAGGCATTCGCGCCATCCGGATCGGAGGCGCGTGGTTCGCGCCGCATCGAGGTATTGGCCAGGCCGCAACCGCCATCCTCATCGCAGAAGGAGGTCCAGGAGCCGACCTGGCCGAGCGGCGCCAACGGGCTGGCTTGCTGCGCCGAAGCCGCCGAGGACAAGACCAGCCCCAGTGCGACCACCGGCACCAAGGCCTGCGTCAGCGGCATGAGCAGGGGCGCCCGGGCGTCATGTTGTTGTTGCTCGCGAAAATCTGCGCATCCATGCGGTAGCTGAAGCGGCGCATGGTGCAGACGCTGGTGCCGAAGGCGATGCGCAGCTGCGCGTCATCACGCGAATCGATGTCGTACTGCCCGCTGCGGCAGATCACCGCATAGGCACTGGCCGGCGAGGCCGCGATGACGCCCAGCAACGTGATGGCGGCCAGCAGCAAAAGGCGCGTGTGGGGCTGCATCGACATCTCGTTCTCCTCGGGATGGGCGGCATGGCCGCCGGCGGTGGTTGGTTGCCCGCCTCCGCACCGCAATGGGGCAGGGACGCGATGCGGAGGCCGGGCGCCGGGCAGTGCATCTGTCCGGATGCACAAGGGATAGCCCGTGATGCCGAAGCATGTTGTGCGCTGGCGCACCTCGCGACGCGTGGTTATTCCGGCCGCGCGAAGTGCTGCACCTCGGATTGCTCACCGCCGATGAAGGTCAGGCGCAGGGATACGCGGCGGATCCCGGGCGGCAGCGCCAGCCGCGCCGCCGCGGCGTTGGGCACGCCATAGGGATTGGCCAGATCGCAGGGCGGCAATACGACCTGGCGCGATGGTTCCTGGCCGTCGAAGCCGATCTCCATGCGTTCGATCGCGCAGCGATGGGTGACAAGCTGCGCGACATTCACCTGCCCGTCGGCGGCGAAGGTGAGCCATGCATGCGGTGCCTGTTGCAACTGTTCGCGCAAGCCCCGCGCGAGTGCTGCGCGCGGATCGAAGGCGAGCATGGTCACGGGCGATGGCGTGCCGTTGGCATCCGCGTAGCGCAACGCGATCTCGCTGCGGCCGGTTTGCGGTGGGAAGATGAAGCTGGGGTTGGGCATCGGCCGGCCGGTGCGTGGATCGGCCACCTGCAGAAAGCCGGTGGATTGGAATTCGCGCGCATCGCCGATGCGGTATTCCAGCAGCGTCGCGGGTTCGGGGGTGACGATGCTGCCGATCCAGCCCGTATTGGAGCGCGCGAATTGCGCCGAGACCGCGTCGCGCTGTTCGGTGAAAAATGCCGCCAGTGCGGCGGCCCGGCGCTGCGCGCGGTCCAGCCACTGCGCAAGCACGCTCTGGTCCAGGAAATAGGGCACCAGCTCGCCCTCCCGGTCGGCCGCCAGGAACTGCGCGATGGCGGCGCGTTCGCTGCGCATTTCCTCGATGGTCTGGGTGTTCTGGCGGTCCTCGCCGAATTCGATCGCCAGCACGGCGTGGACGGGGCCGAATTGCCGCAGCTGTTCGGCAAGGGCCGCGATGCGCCGCAGCCGCTCAGCACCCTCGAACTGCTGCGCGTGCACAAGCTGCGCTGCGCGGTTGGTGCCGCGCGCCAATTCGGCGAACACCTCGCGCGCGCCGGCGCGCCCATCCTGCGCGCGGATCAGCGCCGCCAGGCGCAGCAGCGGGTCGATGTGCTCACCGCCCAATGCCGCCAGCGCCAGGTAGGCCTGGCGGGCATTGGCGGTCTCGCCGCGTGCCTCGAACAGCCGCGCATTGTGGTAGAATTCCGCCGCCGTGGACGGCTCGCGCAGCAGCCCCCCTGCCCCCGCGAGCCGATCAAAGGACTGCGCGGGCGTCAGCGCCTCGGCAGCACCTGGCTGGGGCTCAGGCAGCAACGCCACGACCGTGATCGGTGCGCGCGCCTGTTCGGCACGGCCCAGCCAATACAGCCCGGCGCCACCAGCGGCGATCGCCATCCCCGCCGCCAACCAACGCGCTGGCGATGGCACTGACCAGCGCCCGGGAATCCGGCGGCCCGGCGCCGTCGTGCCCAGCCCGCCAATGGCGATCTGGAAGGCATGCACGGGATAGGGAAGGTTCTTCACCTCGCGCCGGCCGAGGTCGCGGAAGGAGACGGCAATCTTGTTCGCCACCGCTTCCTGCACATTGCGCGCGACGCACAAGGCACCCGGCTCGGCCAGGGATTGCAGACGCGCTGCGATGTTCACGCCATCACCCAGCAGATCGCCATCGCGATCAATGACGTCACCGATGGCGATGCCGATGCGGAAATGCATCTGCCGCCCGGGCGGGAAGCCCAGGTTGCGCGTGCGCAGCGATTCCTGGATGTCGATGGCGCAGCGCGTGGCTTCGACAGCGCTTGCGAATTCGCACATCACGCCATCGCCGCTGGTGTTGAACACGCGCCCGCCCGCGCGGGCCACGAATTCATCGAACACCAGGCGATAGGCGGCCAGCCGCGCGATCGCCTCCTCCTCGTCCTCGGCGACGATGCGGGTGTATTCGGCAATATCGGCGGCCATGATCGCCGCGATCTTCCGTTTCATCATCCGCCTCGTTCCGTTCGTCTAGAGCATCATGCGTTCAATCGGATGGGCTAGAGCGTGATCCGCGAGCCTTTGCGAGCGGATCATGCTCTACCCTGTGCCTTCATCGCCCTGCCGCCGCAACCGAGCGTATTGCGAACCCCTGGCCGGATGAAGGCCGGGTTGCGGGCAGCGCGCGCGCGTGGTCTCTACCGATGCGCAAGCAATCCCTGCGGAGTGGCATGTCGTCGCTTTCGGATATCCTGTTCTTCCGCGACGCCGCCGATCTCGACCTCGGGCTGTTCGAGCGCCGCTGCGCCTGGCGCAGCTTCGAACAGGGCCAGACGATCCTCGATTTCGAGGAAGCCTCCACCGATGTGTATTTCCTGCTCTCGGGCGATGTGCGGGTGCAGCTGCGCACGCCTGGCGGCAAGGAGCTGATCCTGGCCGACCTCAGGGCGGGCGAGTTCTTCGGTGAACTCTCCGCGATCGACGGCACGTCGCGTTCGGCCAATGTCACGGCGCTGACCAGGGCGGCGATCTGCATCGTGGCCGAACCACTGTTTCGCGAAATTCTCGCCGCGTCGCCGGCGCTGTCTGCGCGCATGATGCAGCTGCTGGCCAGGCGCGTGCGCGAGCTCAACAACAGGCTGCTGGAACACACCGTTCTGGACATCCGCCACAGCCTCTACGCGGAGCTGCTGCGGCTGTCCGCCCCGCGCCCTGGCATGGCACCCGCGCGCGTCATCTCGCCGCCGCCATTTCATCATGAGCTGGCGTCGCGCATCGGCTGCCGGCGCGAACAGGTGACGCGCGAACTGGGTGCGATGCAACGCGATGGGCTGCTGGCCAGAACGCGCGGCGCGCTGATCCTGCCCGATCCGGATGGCATCCGCACGCGGATCGGCCGCGCGATGCAGCAGGCGGAATGACGGCAGGGCATCACGCGCCGGCCGCCGCTGCCTCCCGCCGCAGCCTGCGATAGCCCAGCAGGAAGCCCAGCAGCATGACCAGCGAACTGCCGATCAGCAGCGCGATGCCATCGACATGGTATTGCAGCAACGCCAGGTTGCGTCGCTCGACGGTGTTCTCATACGTCAGCACATCGCGATTGCCGCTGCGCAGGACATAGACATCGCGTTCGCTGTCGAATTCCGCGCGCACCATGCGCCCGATCAGGGAGCGCACATCCGTCTCGCCGATTTCGTTGCCGGGCACCTGCAGCGCGAGTTCCGCGCCGCCATCCTTGGGCCGCAGCGTGATGTTGTAGTGCACGCTGGTCGAGCGCGTCCGCCGGCTGGTGCGCGAGACGCGCGCGGCATCGCTGACGACACCCTCGGCGGTCTGCAGGCTGGCGCGGGCGTGCGGTGCTGACCACGCAGCGTAACCCACCATGCCCAAGCCGACCGCAAGGCCGATGATCGAGATCATCACAAGAAACGATTTCCGCGCGATGGCGATGATGCTGCCCATGGGCTGTGTCCTTGAAATCCTGTGCCACTGTTGATCGCGGCGGCGGCGCGCCGTCGCGGACCGAGGGAGCGCCCCCCTGCCGCTTCAATAGGGCGGGTTCGGCATGCGCGATGTGCGGCACGGCACATCGCGCGCCGGCTTCAGCGCCGGGAATAGGTCGCGATCCAGTCCGACGGCTCCAGGCCGACACAACGCGGCATTTCGCGCCGCTCCAGCAGGTACCATTCGCGCCCATCGAAGGCCCAGGCGCGTTGGATGCCGCAATCCTCGCGGCCAGGCGGGTGCTCCGAGGCGCGCAGGATGCCGAAGTCGAATTCGAACGCGCTGTTGGTCAGGCCCGCCGTGCCGGCCGCGATGGACGCAGCGCCGGCATCGGGCAATTGCAGCGGCACCAGGCTCTGGTACGGCGCGGGCTCCAGCAGCCAAAGCTGCCGGGGGCCCGCGCAGGTGACCGACCATAGCGTCGCCTGGTTGGCCCAGGCGAAGCGGCGCAAGTCGCGGCCGCCATCGGGGCATGCGACATGCAGCATCTGCACCGGCAGGCGGCTTGATGAGAACACTTCGACCGCGGGTGCGAGCCGCCTGCGCTCGGGGCCGCGCGTGCCCGGCGGCATGGTCAACCGCGCGCGGGACAATTCGCGCCAAGCCTGCGTGAAACCCTCGGCCGAAGGCGCGGACCAGCGCGCCGCATCCGGCCCATGGAGCGTGATCGGCACGCCGCTGCGCAAGGCGTCAAGCCAGCGCGCGGTCTGCGCGGCATCCAGGTCGCGGCGCGCATCTGCGGGCACCAGCGCATCCGCGGACGGGCCGATGGTCAGCCCGCTCGGGCTTGCGCCGATCGGGATCAACGCCATCGACCAGCCACCTGGCGCCAATGCATCACCGGCGATGCGGATCGCAACACCCGCACCCGTCGCATCGATGGCGCTGGACATCCCGAGCGCTGCGCAGCGCCCGAGATTGTCGCAGCCCACCATCCAGTCGCCATGGCGGGCGATGCGGCTTTCAGCAGCGCCCGCCGTCGCCGCAAGCCAGCCACTGAACAACAGCGTGAGGCCACGCAGGAGATGACGCGGGTGTCGGTTCATGCTGGGTCTCCGGGGGTGCAATGGGCGGTTGGCGCGCCCCGATTTCCGCGCGCGCCAACATCGCACCCATGATGCTTGCTGGCGCAGCGCCGTGCGGGTGCGCTGGCGCACATCTCGGGCAGCAGCGCAGGCCCCTCACATCACGCTGCAATGCCGCCGCAGAACAGCGCCGCGAGCCCGTATTCCAGCAGCGCGGTCATGTCCGCCGCTGCTGTGTCCAGCGCCACGACCACGCGCATGCGCTCCACGCCGCGCGTTTCGATATCGTGGACGAAGTGATGGCCGCGCGATGCGTGGCTGGCCGCAACACCCGGCGGCAAGGCCGCGACATAGAACCCACTGACATGGCGCAACGCCTGCGGCGGTTGGCCCTGATCACCGACATAGCCGAGGCAGGGAAACACCTGGCCACCCCATTCAGCGCCGCCCTGCGGGATGCGCCAATCGGGATCATGCGCGCGCCAGATTCCGGCACTGCCCGTGAAGCCCATCGCGTTGAGTTGCGGGCCAAAATCTGCTCCGACCGGTTCGAAGATCACATGCAGTTCGCGCACCGCGGTGATGGTTGCGAGATACCCGTCCAGATCAAGGTTCAATCCAAAGCCGCCGCGCCGGGCGGTCTCCAGCAGCGCGGCGCGGAAGGCGTCACTGGCTGCATCGGGCACATGGGCCGCCGCCAGGACCTCTGGCCCGGTGGAGGCATAGGTGGTCAGCCGGCGGTCCATCACCAGCGGCCCGCGCGATGCGCGCGCGGGGTCAAGCCGCGCCAGCGACCATTGCGCCAGGACGCGTTCGATCGACGCGGCGCGAGAGGGATCAGCGCGCGTTGTCATGCTTTCGCGGCCTTCTGTGCTGTGCGTCCGCAGTCTTGTCCGTGCGGCATCGGCCCGCCGAGGGCACGCCGATGACGCTCTTCGATCATGCCGCCCATTGGCGATCCGGCTGGCGCGGCCCGGTTGCGAAGCTCGTGCGCGCAATCGGGCGC
>JAAFHD010000224.1 GCA_013298245.1 Alphaproteobacteria bacterium | reverse complement strand
CACCGCCGTCATCCGCACCACCGCCTGCCCATCGCGCGTCAGCACCACCTCCTCCCCCGCTTCCGCGCGGCGGATGAGGTCGGCCAGTTGCAGCGCTGCGTCACCAACGGCGATGTTCATGGCGGCGATATTGCGCCCCCGCCCGCCCGATTTCAACGCGCATCCCCGCATGGCATGGTGAGGGCATGTCCATCCTCGCCACCCTCTCCCTTTTCGCCACCGCGCTCTGCCTCGGCGCCATGGTCTTCTTCACCATCGCCGTCGCCCCCATCACGCATCGCGCGCTCCCGCGCGAGGCTGCGGGCCAGTTCCTGCGCGCGCTCTTCCCGGTCTACTACCTCTTCGTCTTCGCCACCGCCGCCGGTGCCGCCGTCGCGCTGATCCCGCTGTCCGGCACAGCCGCCGGCATCATGGCGGCCCTGGCCGGCATCGCCATCTGGTCGCGCCAGGCCCTCACGCCGCGCATCAACACCCTTGGTGAACAACGCGCCACCGGCGACGCCGACGCCGCGCGCCGCTTCTCCCGCCTGCACCGCCTCTCGGTCATCGCCAACATCCTGATGATGGCCGCCGCCATCGCCGTCCTCGGTGGCTTCTGAACGCTTCACGCGCCCGCGCGCCCGCGCTACATGGACGCATCGTCACTTCCCGGAGGAAACACAATGGATCGTCGCCTCATCCTGGGCGCAGCCGCGGCTGCCCCCGTCGCCTTCGCCGCCCCCGCGCTGGCGCAAGCCAACCCTGAAGTCCGCTGGCGCGCCCAATCCAGCTTCCCGCGCGTCTTCGACGTGCTCTACGGCACGATGGAGCGCATCGCCGCGCGCGTCGCGCAGCTCACCGAAAACCGCTTCCGCATCCAGGTCTTCCCTGCCGGCGAAATCGTCGGCGGCCTGCAGGTGCTGGACGCGGTGCAGGCCGGGACGATCGAGGCCGGCCATACCGCCGCCTATTACTACATCGGCAAGGACGTGGCCTTCGCGCCCTTCACTGCCATGTCGTTCGGCCTGAACTTCCGGCAGATGACGGCCTGGTTCCGCCATGGCGGCGGTAACCAACTCGCGAACGACCTGTTCCGCGAATACAACATCCACGGCATCACCGCGGGCGACACCGGCGCGCAGATGGGCGGCTGGTTCCGCAATGAAATCCGCAGCGTGCAGGACCTGAACGGCCTGAAGTTCCGCATCACCGGCCTGGCGGGCCAGTTGTTCACCCGCCTGGGCGCCGCACCCACGCTGATCGCGCCGGCCGACATCTACCCATCCCTGGAACGCGGCGTGATCGACGCGGCGGAATTCGTCGGCCCGCACGACGATGAACGCGCCAACTACGTGCGCGTGGCACGCTTCTACTACGCCCCAGGCTTCTGGGAGCCGGGCGCGCGCCTGCACTTCATGTCCAACCTGCGCGCCTATAACGCCCTGCCGGACCTGTATAAGCACGCGCTCGACGTCGCCTGCGCCGAGGCCGATAGCGACATGACCAGCCGCTACGACCACCTCAACCCGCAGGCGCTGCGTCGCCTGGTGGCAGCCGGCGCGCAGCTGCGCTTCTGGCCGCGCGAGGTGCTGCAAGCCGCCTGGAACGCCAATGAGGCGCTGAACGCGGATCTGGCCCGCCAGAACCCTCGCTTCCGCACCATCATGGAAAGCTACCTGGCGTATCGCGGCGAGATGTATCAGTGGCACCGCGTCGTGGAGAACAGCTTCGACAACTTCGCGTTCGGTGCCGCCGCCGCGCGGTAATGCTTCGTGGGGGCCGGCGTGCCGGCCCCCATAGGGTCCAAATGCGATCAGCTTCGGCCCGCTGGCCGGTCCCGCGCGGCATCCGCGGCGTCAGGCCGCTTGCCGATGCAACCAGCATCGGCTGCGCACCCTTCCTGGCGGACTGCCACACAGTCCTCGGCCATCGGACGCGAACCTGATCGCATTTGGACCCTACTGCTTCACCCCCCGCAGATACACGCTGACAATCCCCTCATCCCCGGGCTGCGCGCCCGGCGCCACCGGCGTCAGCTGCGCCTGGATGCAACGCCAGCGCCCATCGTGGCGCACATAGGTGTCGGTATAGGTGGTCATGCCCGCCACCTCCGCGCCGTCGCGGGTGATCACATGCCGGTTGGTCGCGCGCACCAGCGCCGTGTCGCCCGCGACAGTGATGCTTTCATCGCGCGTGTCCCAATACACCACCACATCCGGGTGAAACGCCGTCGCCCAATAGCGCAGATATTCAGCGCGGCTGATGCGCGCGCCCTTGCTGGTGATGCCGATGAACTCCGGGTGCAGCAGCGCGTCATGCGCGGCGACATCGCGCGTGATGTAGTTGTGGATGAAATGCGCGTTGATGGCGCGCAGTTCGGCGAGTTCGTCGGTCATGATTTCCTCAGGGCTTGGGCCGTCGCGTCATCGGCCGGGTGGAAGCTTTCGATCTTCAGGCGTTCCAGCGCGGCATCGGCCGGCATGGCGAAGGCGGTGAAGGTGGAGAACAGCGCGAAGCGTTTCGCGCCCAAGGCCAGCTGCATGGTCACGATCGGCGCCGCCGGCACCGCCGCCCCCCAGGGCCGCGGCACGTCCGGATAGCCCATGACGGCGGCCAGCAATTCGCGCGTGCCTGGCAGGCCCAGCGCCGCCTCGCGCTGCAAGATCTGCAGCATATGCACGGCGTATTCCGCCCAGTTGATGATCGCCGGCCGCAGCCCGCCGGGGTGAAACACCACATGCATCGCATTGCCCGCCAGGCCTTTCGGCATGCTGTAGCGCGCGCGGAAGGGCGCGAAGAATCGCTCCGCCGGCGCGTTGCGCAGCCCGACATTCCAGCCGCCATCGAGAATGAAGGCGGGGTGCGGCGCATGGCCCTCCAGCAGCGCGTGCAGGGCTGCTTGCAGCGCGGGCGCCGTCGCGCCTTGCGCGGCATGCGGCGGCACAAAACCCGCCGCCTGGTGCAGCGCATTGCGGATCGCCAGCGGCAAATCCAGCACGCCGCCCAACAGCTGCACCATCTCGCGGCTGGGCCGTGCGCGGCCATTTTCCAGGCAGCATAAATGCCGCGCGGAGATGCCGGCTTCCTCCGCCAGGCGCAGCTGCGACAAGCGCCGCGACTGCCGCCATTCGCGCAGCATGCCGCCGAATTCGGGTGCGTTCATGCGGCGGACGATGCGCGCGCGCAGGTCATCAAAGCAATGACCTCCAAGGTCACCTTGGCGCCCGGCCCGCGCCGCGCCACCATGCCCCCATGAAGCTCTTCATGGCCGCACTGCTGACCGAGACCAACACCTTCTCGCCCTTGCCCACCGGCCGCGCCGGTTTCTTCGGCGAGCGCTACCACCGCGCGGACGCCAGCCGCGAACCGCCCGCCTGGGGCAATATCGCGCTGATCGAATGGCGCAGCATGGCCGAAGCCCATGGCATCGCCGTGCACGAAAGCCTCTGCGCGCAAGCCCAGCCCGGCGGCATCACGGTCCGCGCCATCTATGAGGAATTGCGCGACACCATCCTCGCCGATCTCTACGCCGCCGGCCCGGTGGATATCGTGCTGCTGAACCTGCACGGCGCCATGGTCGCCGAGGGCTACGAAGACTGCGAAGGCGACCTGGTCGCCCGCGTGCGCGCCATTACCGGCCCCGACACCATCATCGGCGTCGAACTCGACCTGCATTGTTCATTGACAGAAACGCTGCGCGCGGCCTCGAACCTCATCGTCATCTACAAGGAATACCCGCACACCGACATCGCCGACCGCGCGCGCGACCTGTTCGACCTGGCACTGCGCGCGGCGCGCCGGGAAATCCGCCCGGTCATCGCCTACCGCCCGCTGCGCATGGTCAATATGTGGCTCACACCCTTCCAACCCACGCGCGGCCTGGTCGATGACATGCTGGCCGAAGAAGGCCGCGAGGGCATCCTCTCGCTCTCCTTCGCGCATGGTTTTCCGTGGGGCGATGTGCCCGAAGTCGCCGCGCAAATGGTCGCCATCGCCGACGGCGACATCGCCATCGCGCAAGCCGCCGCCGAACGCTACGCCCAACGCATCTGGGCGATGCGCGAACAAACCGCGCGCCACTTCGACACCGTCGATGCCGCCATCGACGCCGCATATGCCGCGGACGGCACCACCGTCGTCGCCGAAACCTCCGACAATGCCGGCGGCGGCGCGCCCGCCGACTGCACAGCCTTCCTGGAACGCATGGTCGCGCGCGGCATCAAGGATGCGGCCATCGCGATGTTCTGGGACCCGATCGCCGTGCAATTCTGCTTCGACGCCGGCGAGGGCGCGCGCCTGCAATTGCGCATCGGCGGCAAATGCGGCGCCATGTCCGGCGACCCGCTGGATCTCCTCGTTACCATCCACAAGCTCTCAGATAACCACAAGCAACGCGGCCTCTCGGGCGGCATCGCCGAGGTCGGCCGCGCCGCCTGGGTGGAACACAACGGCATCCACATCATCCTGGGGTCGCTCCGCCAACAGGTCTTCAGCCCCGATATGTTCGAAGCCCTCGGCTGCACGCTTGCCGACAAACGCCTGGTCGTCGTGAAATCCTCCCAGCATTTCTACGCCGCCTTCGAACCCATCGCCCAACAGATCCGCTACGCCGCCGCCCCCATCGGCATCATGCGCGAATTCGCCGCCATCCCGCTCACCCGCATCGCCACCCCATGGTGGCCCAAAACCCCGGACCCGTGGGCCTGATGGACCAGTATCTCGCCGCCTTCCTGATGGGCGTGGTGGAGGGGATCACCGAATTCCTCCCCATCTCCTCCACCGGCCACCTGATCCTTCTGGGCTACGCCATCGGCTTCCGCGGCCCGCCCGGAAAGGTGTTCGAAATCGCCATCCAGCTCGGCGCCATCCTCGCCGTCGTGGTGCTGTATTTCCCCAAGCTCATCGGCATCCTGCGCGGCATGTGGACCGCCGGCAGCGCCGAGCGTTTCTACGCCACCAACATCATCCTGGCCTTCATCCCGGCGATGATCCTGGGCGCCACTTTGCACGGCACCATCACGTCACTCCTCTTCAACCCCTGGGTGGTCAGCATCGCGCTGATCATCGGCGGCATCGCCATCATCCTGATCGAGCGCATGCGCCACACGCCGACCATCCACTCCGTCCCCGAAATCGGCCCCCTCACCGCATTGCTCATCGGCCTCGGCCAGGCGCTCGCCATGATCCCCGGCACATCCCGCTCGGGTGCCACCATCATCGCGGCACTCATGCTCGGCGTCGAACGCCGCACGGCCGCGGAATTCAGCTTCATCCTCGCCATCCCCACCATGCTGGCCGCCGCCGCCTACAGCATGTTCAAGGCGCGCGCCGAACTCTCGCTGGATGGCTTCGGCCTGATCGCGGTGGGCTTCATCACCGCCTTCGTCGTCGCACTGGTCGTGGTGCGCGCCGTCATCGCCTTCATCGGCCGCATCGGCTTCACGCCCTTCGGCTGGTATCGCATCGGGCTTGGCGCGCTGATGCTGGTGATCCTCACCCTCGCCTGAAGTCCGATCCGTCCAGGCTTCAGCTTGGGCGATGAATCGGCCTGTCAAAACGCTTTCAGGTCCTGCATCACCACCATCAACAGCATCGCATCCACCGGCGACGGCACGAACCCGCACGCCGCATAGAACTGCCGCGCACCATCATTCATCGCCTGCACCATCAGCGCGCGCACGCCCAGCACCTCGCTCACCTGCACCGCGCGCCGCGCCGCATCGCGCAACAGCGCCCGCCCCACACCCTGCCCATGCCACGCCCGATCCACCGCCAGGCGCCCCAGCACGATCACCGGAATGGGCTCCGGCATGTTGCGCCTGATGCGCCCGGGCGCCGCGGCCAGCGCCACCGCCCCCGCCGACAGGCAATAGAACCCGCGCACCACATCCCCATCGCACGCGACAAAACTGCGCGACGCGCCCGATGCCTGGTTCCCCGCCGCACGCCGGCGCAACCACTCATCCAAAAGCGGCTCGCCACTCTCGAACCCCGACAGATCATGATGACCCGCCAGCGGCTCCGGCGCACTCAATCCCACGGCGCGCGCGAGGCCATTAATTTGCGCAGTTTCGCATTGGGTTTCGCAGGCGCATCCAGCGCTGCCTTGAACCGCGCAAACGCCGCCGGCCGCGCATGGAACAAGGCCCGATCCAGCAGCGCATCCGTCGCCGCCCTGCGCGCCGCAT
>JAAFHD010000223.1:2885-6181 GCA_013298245.1 Alphaproteobacteria bacterium | reverse complement strand
ACCACCACCGTGCCGCCCAGCGCCTGGCCGAAACTGTCGGCAAAGATGCGCCCCAGCAGGTCCGCCGGGCCGCCGGCGGCGAAGGGGATCAGCATGCGGATGGGACGGTCAGGGAAGCGCTGTGCGAAGGCCGGCATGGCCAGCGCGGATAGCAGCAGGGCGCGGCGTTGCATGGGCGATATCCTCCGTGATTGCGTGCAGGCTATGGAGAATGGTTGACTGCATCAACCAGTTTTCCGGGAGGCCGCGATGCTGCGTCGCATGCTGTTGTTCACGCCCATGATTGCGGTCGCGCAACCCGCCTGGCCGGCGCGGCCGGTGCGGATCATCGTGCCGTTTGCCGCCGGTGGGCCGGTGGAAATCCCCACGCGGGTGATGGCGGAACGCCTGTCGCAAGTGTTCGGCCAACCGTTCCTGGTGGAGGCACGGCCAGGGGCTGGCGGCGCGCTCGGCGTGCAGATGGTGGTGCGCGAGAATGATCCGCACACGCTGCTGGTGACCACTTCGTCGGTCGCGATCCTGCCGGCGATGATGCGCGATGCGGGCTTTGATCCGCTGGTGGATCTGGCGCCGATCACGCAGGTTTCCGATGCGCCGATGGCGCTGGTGGCGCGCGCCGGTTCGCCGGATTTGCCCACGCTGTTGGCGCGCGCGCGGGCGCGGCCAGGCAGTGTTTCGTACGCGTCATCGGGTGCTGGCAGCACGACGCATCTGGCCGGTGCGCTGTTCGCGCTGCGTGCGGGGGTGGAGCTTCTGCATGTGCCGTATCGCGGCGCCGGCCAGGCCTCCGGCGCGCTGCTGGCGGGCGATACGGATATGCTGGTGACGGGGCTGATCGAGAGCGTGCCGCATGTGCGCGAAGGGCGGATGGTGGCACTCGGCGTGACCGCGCCGCAGCGCGTGGCGCAGCTGCCCGGCGTGCCGGCGCTGGCCGAATTCGTGCCCGGCTACGCGATGAGCATCTGGTACGCGATGCTGGGGCCGCGCGGTTTTCCGCCCGCGATCACGGAGCGGATCGTGGCCGCGTTGCAGCCGCTGCGCGAGGGTGGCGTGCTGGCCACGCGCATGGCGGAAAGCGGTGCCACGCTGAAGTTCGATGGGCCGGCGGCGCTGGCCGCACGGCTGGCGACCGAGGTGCCATTGTGGCGTGACCTGGCGCGGCGCACTGGGCTGTCCGCCGCGTAGTCATTCGCGCCAGGGGCGCGCCTGCCACAGCTCGCGCACGCGGTCGTCCACCATGGCGGCGTATTCGTAGTAGGCCGAACCCAGGATGGGGCGCAGCGGCATGTTCTGGCGTTCGGCCTCGCGCAGGAAACCTTCGTCGCGCATCGCCACTTCGAAGGCGCCCAGCAGGCGGTCCCTGATCGCGGAAGGCATGCTGCGCGGGGCGATCATCCCGCGCGAGGCGCCCATCACGATCTCCATGCCGAGTTCGCGGAAAGTCGGCACGTCCGGTGCTTCGCGCTGCCGGCGTTCGGCGGCTTGCGCCAGGATACGCAGGCGGCCCTCGCGCACCAGGCCGAGCGCGTCACCCACATTGATCGCCGCCACATCCACATGGCCGCCGACCAGTTGCGGGATCAAGGGTGCCGCGCCGGCGAAAGGCACATGGACCATGCGCGGGATGTCGGCGATGCGCTCGAAGGTCAGCATGAACAGATGGTCGTCGCTGCCCACACCGGTGGTGGCATAGCTGTAGTGGTTGGGCCGCGCGCGGGCGGCAGCGATGAGGTCCGTCACGCTGCGGATGGGGCTGTCGGCGCGGACATAGAAGGCGTTCGCGTCCTCGACGATGTTGGCGAGGAAGGTGAAGCCCAGCGCGGTGAAGCGCGCCGGGCGTTCGAGCGGGATGGCGTTCTGCGCAGGGATGGTGGTGGCGCCGATCGTGTGGCCATCAGGGGCGGCGTTGTAGGTGGCTTCCATGCCGATCTGCCCGGCGGCGCCGATGCGGTTGATGATGACCGGGCGCAAGCCGGGGATTTGGGCTGCGACCAGCGGCATGATCAGGCGCGACATGACATCGACGCCGCCGCCGGCGGGGAAGGGGACGATGACCTCGAGCGGGCGGTCATAAGGCCAGGTGGGTTGGGCGTTCGCCAGCATGGGCACGGCGAGCGGCGCGGCCAGGATGGCGCGGCGTGTGGGCATGGGCGGTTCCTCCGCCGGCGAGGCTGCACCGTTGGCCGTGCTGCAAACAAGCGGATTCGGTGTCATGGCGCATCTGGGCGTAGTAGCTTTACCGCCAAGGAGACGCCCGATGATCGAACCCCGCCGTTCCCTGCCCGCGATCGGTGCCGCGTTGTTGGCCACACCGGCCATCGCGCAGAACCTGCCGCCCGCGCGCCAGGACGTGTGGGTCGCGCGCGATTTCCGCTTTTCCGACGGGCAGACCATGCCGGAATTACGACTGGGCTACACCACGCTGGGCGATGCGGCGAACCCCGCCGTGCTGGCGCTGCATGGCACCGCAGGCACTGGCGCCGGCATGCTGAACCCGAATTTCGGCGGGCAGTTGTTCGGCCCTGGCCAGGTGCTGGACGCGACGCGCCACTACATCATCCTGCCGGACGCGATCGGCACCGGGCGCAGCAGCAAACCTTCCGACCGCATGGGCGCGGATTTCCCGCGCTACAACTACGCCGACATGGTGGCCGCGCAGCACGCGCTGGTGACGCAGGGCCTGGGCGTGCGGCGGCTGCGCCTGGTGGTCGGCAATTCCATGGGCGGCATGCATGCGTGGATGTGGGGCGTGGCGTATCCCGACATGATGGAGTTGCTGGTGCCGATGGCCTCGCAGCCCACCGAAATGTCGTCACGCAACTGGATGCTGCGGCGGCTGATGGTGGAGAGCATCCGCCAGGACCCGGCCTATGCGAATGGGCGCTACACCACGCAGCCTGCCAGCTTGCGGATGGCCGCGCTGTTTTACGCAACGGCGACCAATGGCGGCACGCTGCGCTGGCAGGCGGTGGCCGGCACGCGAGAGGCCGCGGATCGCGAAGTCGCGCAGCGCTTGGCCGCACCCGCGCCTGCCGACGCGAATGACTGGATTTGGCAGTGGGACAGTTCGCGCGACTACAACCCGGCGCCGTTGCTGGAACGCATTCGCGCGCGCGTGTTGGCGATCAACGCCGCGGATGATGAGCGCAATCCGCCGGAGACGGGGCTGATGGAAGCGGCGCTGCGGCGCATTGCGCAGGCGCGCCTGCATCTGATCCCGGCGAGTGCGGAGACGCTGGGCCATGGCACCACCGGCAATGCGCGATTCTGGGCCGAAGAGCTGCGGCGGTTTATGG
>JAAFHD010000223.1:0-2875 GCA_013298245.1 Alphaproteobacteria bacterium | reverse complement strand
GTTGGTGTCGCTGACCAGGCCGTCTTCCACGTCCTTTTGCACCAGCGCCGGGTCGCGCGCTTTCGGGTCGCCCATGCCGCCGCCGCCCGGGAGCAGCAGCACCAGGTGCCGGCCCTTGGGCACTGTCTGGAAGCCTTTAGGGCGCAGTTCGGTGCCATTCGCGTCATCCAGCAGCACGCGGCCGGCAGCACCTTCATCACCGCCGAAACGCCCCTTCGGCGCATTCGCCACGCGATCGAAAATCGCGTTCACCGCGAACTCCGCATCGCCCTTGGCGCCGATTTCCATGATCTGCCCGAAGCCGCCGCGGGTGCGGCCGGCGCCGGCGGAATCCGGGCGCAGCTGTTTTTGCCAGAAGATGATGGGTGCGACATTTTCCGTCGCCTCCACCGGCATGGTGCGCACGCCGGAGGGGAAGGCGGTGCCGTCCAGCCCATCCTGCATGGGGCGCGCGCCGGTGCCGCCGGAATTGAAGGTGATGATCTCGAAATCCTCGACCTCGGCGGCCTGGCCGGAGACCTGGCTGCCGCCGCGCAAGGGCGGGTTCCAGAGAGCGGAGGAACCTTCGGCGTTGACGCGATCGGGCACGGCTTGCGCCAGGCAGCCCATCATCAAATCCGGGATCAACTGGCCAATGATGTGCCGCACGCTGACCGGGTAGGGGCGCGGCGCGTTCAGGATGGATCCGGCCGGGATTTCCATGCGGAAGGGCGAGAGGCTGGCCCAGTTGTTGGGGACATCCGGCGCCACCACGCACTTGATCCCGAAGCAGGAATAGGCGCGGCAATAGGCGGGCGGCACGTTGATGCCGCGGGTGGAAAGGCCGGAGGTGCCGGCATAGTCCACGACGATTTCATCGGCGTGCACAGTCATTGCGGCGTGCAGCGTGACGGGGGCTTCGTAGCCGTCGGATTTGATCGACGAACGGTAGGTGCCGCGGGGCAGGGCGTTGATGGCGGCTTTCGTCGCGGTCAGCGAGGCGTCGAAGATGTAGTCGGCCAGCGCGTCCAGGCTGTCCATCGCGTATTCGGACAGCATTTCCGCCAGGCGCTTGGCGCCGGCGTCGTTGCAGGCGCAGAGGGAATAGACATCGCCTTCCAATTCCACCGGCGTGCGGGAACCAACGCGCAGGAAATCGAAGAAGGTCTCGTTCGGGCGGCCCTGGTCGAAGCACTTCACGATGGGGATATAGAGGCCTTCCTCGAAGACCGAACGGCCCTCGGGGCCCATGCCGAGGCCGCCGATGTCGATGATATGCGCGGTGTTGGCGAAGAGGCCGACCATGCGGCCCTTGTGGAAGGCAGGTGTGACGACGGTCAGGTCATGCAAATGCCCGGTGCCGAGCCAGGGGTCGTTGGTGATGTAGTGGTCGCCGGGGCGCATGGTGTCGGCGGGGAATTTTTGCAGGAAATGGCCCACGGATTCGGCCATGGAATTGACGTGGCCAGGTGTACCGGTGACGGCCTGCGCCAGCATCCGGCCGGCCAGGTCGAAGGCGCCGGCGGAGAGGTCACCCGCTTCGCGTACGGTGGTGGAGAAGGCGGTGCGGATCATCACCTGCGCTTGCTCTTCGACCACCGCGATGAGGCGGTTCCATTGGATTTGGCGTTGGATTTTGGAGAGGGCGTCGGTCATGGGCGTTCCGGTGCAGGGAGGGTGCGGGAGCGTTCTTCAAGCGCACCCAGGCGGCGCGCTATGTCGGCAATGGAGGCAGACGCCGCGGTCGCGGCCGCGACACCAGCGGCACCTTCGGCGCGCGTGACGACCAACTCCTCCCGCACTTCCAGCCGCGCAAGACGATCACGCAACGCCGCCATATCCTCCTGCAACTGCCGGATGGACGCGCCGTGCTTCTTTTCCAGCTGTAGCAGCGCGTCGATCTGCCGGAACAGCGACAGCAGGTTAAGCGCCACGGGCGATCCCGAGGCGGCGCATGGTCTCATCAGCCTGCGCGTGCAGTTCTTCCAATGTGCGGTCGATGCGCGCCGAAAGCTGCTTGATCTCGCTTTCGTCTGCGCTGCGCCGCTGCGTGGCGGTTTTCGCGCGGGGCGCCTGTGCGGTTCGCTTGGTGGCAGATGCGCTCATGGTCGTGATCTCCATCGCCAGTATATCAGAACCGCGCGCGACATCATCAACTCTGCCGCACCAACTCCAGATACCCCAACCCATCCACCCGGCAGCTCCACCCCGGCCCCACCAACGTGCTCGTCTCATCCTCCGCAATAATGCACGGCCCCTGCACGCGCGCGCCCGGCGCCATATCGTCCCGCGCAAACACCGCCCAATCCCGCACCTCACCCGTCGCCGTATCGCGCACTTCCTGCATGCCCACCGCGCGCGGCGCCGGCGCATCCGCCGGTTCCGCCACCGGCTCCACCGCATCCACCAGCGTGCTGACCGTCACCGCAAACGACATGATCTCCACATCGCTGCCCGGCACCGGCCGGTCATAGAACCGGCTGTATTCCCGGTCGTAATCCGCGCGCAGCGCGGCGACATCCGCATCGGTCAAATCCCGCGCCGGCATCGCCACCGCGATCTCATGCCCCTGCCCGACATAGCGCATATACGCGATGCGCTGTTCGACCGTTGGCGCCCCGAAACTGCCCTGCGCGACAACACCCGCCGCCTCCGCGCTCATCGCCGAAAGCAGCGCATTCACCGCCGCGCGGTCGAACCGCCCAAACCTTTGGTACAGGCTCTTCACCACCTCATACGCCACCGGCGCGCGCAGGAACCCGATGGCGCTGCCCACGCCCGCGCCGGACGGCACCAGGATGCGGTCCACGCCGATCTTCTCCGCCACCCGATACCCATGCACAGGCCCGCCGCCACCAAACGCGACAATCGCCCGCCCCTCATAGGTCTTGCCCGA
>JAAFHD010000222.1 GCA_013298245.1 Alphaproteobacteria bacterium | reverse complement strand
GCGCATCTTGCGGAAGCGCTCCTTGAAAGCGGGGTGGTCCTCGGGCACGCCTTGCCAGCCGTAGCCAGCGCGATCCGGCGTGCCGACACCATCAAAAAATTCCACCATCTGCTCGAAGCGGCCCTTGTTGCGGACCTGGTTGGCGACGATGGCGGAAAGCGAGGCAGCGCCTGCGATTCCGAACAATGGGCGGGCCGAAATCATGTTGGTGAAGTAGAGGGCGGGGATGCCCATTTCCTTCGCCTTCTGCACCAGCGGCGTGGTGCCGATGGCCAGGTCCGGGCGCACGGTCTTCATCGCCGCCAGGTCCTGTTCCAGCGATGCGCGGAACTGCACGAAACAGCCGCGCGCGTTGAGCCATTCGCGATCCGGGTCGGACCATTCGGTGCGCGGGCAGGCGGTGCCGACGTAAGGCACTTCCGCGCCCGCTTCGATCAACAGCCGCGCGACAAGCAGCTCGCTGCCTTCATAACCGCTGACGGTGATGCGCCCGCTGATGGGCGCGGATGCAAGCGCGCCACGAATGGCCGGCAGCAGTTTGGCCTTCGCCGCATCCAGCCGCGCGGGTTCCACATTCGCAGCCTTGGCGATGGCGTCGAGCCATGCGGCCGTACCCTCCACACCCACCGGCCCGCTGCCCACGATGGGCCGGCCAGCGGCGCGGAATTCGCGGATGGTCGCGGTGTAGAAGGGGTGCACGGCGGCGACCACTTCGCTGTCCAGTGCTGCGTAAAGGTCACGCCATTCGCGCGCCGGGGTTTGTGGTGCCACGCCAAGGCCAAGCGGCGCGAGCAGCATCGCGATGCCTGGCGGATCGGCGGGGAAAAGCTCGCCCACCAGTGCCACGCGGCGTTCGTCTTCGACGAAATTGCGCGGGCGCGCGACGGGGCCGGCTTCGGCTTCCAGGCGCGCATAACGCAGCATGGCGCCGGCCAGAACGTCCTTCGCTTCGGCATGCGTCGGCACGCCGAAACCCGGCACGTCGATGCCGATGATGCGCACGCCGTTGATCTCCTTCGGCAGCGCATGCAGCGGCACGCCCGACGCAGTCGGCACGCAGAGATTGATCATCACGACCGCGTCGACATCCTTCGGGTCGGCGGCCTGCGCCACCGCGTCGCGGATGTCTTCGTAGAGCTTGCCGGTAACCAGCGTTTCCGAATTGAACGGCACGTATCCGACTGAGCGGCGCGCGCCGTAGAAATGGCTGGTGAAGGTCAGGCCATACACGCAGCACGCGCTGCCGCTGAGAATGGTCGCGACACGCCGCATGCGCAGGCCCACGCGCAAGCTGCCGAAGGCGGGGCACATGCTCTGCGGTTGGTCATGCGGGCCGCGCGGATAATCGGCGGCCAGGCGGTCCATCACATCGGATTTTCCCGCCGCGCGCGCGGCCTCGATCATGGTCTCGCGCCCGGCGTGGCAACCGCTGCCCTTGTCCGGAGGGATGATGTGCCCGTCCATGCTTCAGGCCCCCTCGTAGACCACTTCGAGAGAGACTTTTTCTTCATGCCCGGCGGCGCGCATGTCTTCGATTTGCGCCGGTTGCAGCACATAGCCGCGGCCCACGGCGTCGCCCTTGAACAGGCCCAGAAGCCCGTCCTGCGTCAGCGGTGTGGGGCGCAACGGCGGTGCTGTCGCGACCTGTTCGCCGAGTGCGGCGAACAGCGCACCCCATTCGCTGTCAGGCCGGCCGACGATCTCGTAGCTCGCGGATTTGCGCCGGATATCGTCATTGGCCGGGATGCTGGCCAGGACGGGAATGCCGACCTTTTCGGCGAAGGCGGCGGCCTCGCCGGTGCCGTCATCCTTGTTCACCACCATGCCGGCCACGCCGACATTGCCGCCGAGCTTGCGGAAATACTCCACCGCCGAGCAGACGTTGTTGGCGACGTAGAGCGACTGCAGGTCATTGCTGCCGACGACGATCACCTTCTGGCACATGTCACGCGCGATCGGCAGGCCGAAGCCGCCGCAGACCACATCACCCAGGAAGTCGAGCAGGACGTAGTCGAAATCCCAGTCGTGGAAGCCGAGCTTTTCCAGAGTCTCGAAGCCATGGATGATGCCGCGGCCGCCGCAGCCGCGACCCACTTCCGGCCCACCCAACTCCATCGCGAAAACACCGTCGCGCTTGAAGCAGACATCGCCGATCGCGACCGGTTCGCCGGCGGCTTTCTTGCGTGAGGAGGTCTCGATGATGGTGGGCGTGGAGCGACCGCCGAACAGCAGCGAGGTGGTGTCGGATTTCGGGTCGCAGCCGATCAGCAGCACGCGCTTGCCCTGCTGCGCCATCATGTAGGACAGGTTCGCCAGCGTGAACGACTTGCCGATGCCGCCCTTGCCGTAGATGGCGATGATCTGCGTCTTCTTGCGGCTTTCGCCCACCGGCACGGGGTCCGGTTCCAGCGAGGCTTCCGCGCGCAAAGCGGCGGTCATGTTGGCATTGGCGGCAGTGTTCCCGGTCACGGCAGTCATGCGGTGTGTCTCCAATCGAGGACCATTTTCAGACAGGCGGGGTCGGTGAAGGCTGTGCGATAGGCATCGGTCGCATCCGCGGGGTCGGCCTGGTGTGTGATCAGGCCGTCCAGGCTGAGCGCGCCGGTGGCGAGCAGCGTGTTCACCGTGGTGATGTCCGCGGGCTTCCATTCGGCGGCGATGCGGATGCGCGCCTCCTTCATGAAGGCGGGCGGGAAGGCGAAGTTCAGGCGTTCGTGGTAGAAGCCGGCGAGGATGATCTCCGACCCACGCGCGATGCGGCCGACCAGTGCGTCGATGATGTTCGCATCGCCCGAGGCATCGATGACGCCGTTGTAGTCGCGGCGGGTGTCGGCATCGGGGTGCAGCACGGGGTAATCGGTGGCGGTGGCGCGCGCGGGGTTGGTTTCCCACACGGTGGGCGCGCCGCCTTGGGCGCGAATCAGGCGCGCGAGAAGACGACCCAGAACGCCATGGCCGACGATCAGTTCGGGCAGCGGGCCACCGGCCAAAGCGTGTTGCGCGGTGGCGGCGAGTGCGAGCAACACGCCGTCGCGGTCCAGGCCTTCGGGCAGGGGTGTGACGCGGTCGCCGCCGGTGACCAGGCGGCGGGCGGCGCCGCCGAACAGTCCGCGCACCGGGCCGAAGCAGCGTGCGCCGGGGACGAAGACGTGCTGGCCGACCTGGCGGCCGGAGTCGGGGCCGGCCGCGGCCACCACGCCCACGGATTCGTAGCCGGGCACCAGCGGGTAGCCCATGCCCGGGAAGGGCGGCATGCGGCCGGACCAGAGCAGGCGCTCGGTGCCGGAGGAGATGCCGGACCAGCGGATATCGACGATGATGTCGGAATCCGTAGGCGGGCTGAGCGCGAGGCGGCTCAGCTCCAGCTGTTCGGGTTCACGCAGCAGCACCGCGAGGGTGTCCACAGGAAGTCCTTTCTAAGGCGTTTCGTTGTCAATCTAAAATGACGGGGCCAACTGTCAAGCAAAATAGACGGTTATTCACAGGTGAGTGTCAGCCTGACGCGACGGCATGGATCACCCGCGTCTGCAAAGGGGTGGCAGTGGGCAGCAGGCGGGCGCGGGCGAAGCCGGCCTGGCGCAGCATGCTGGTGAGTTTCTCGGGCGTGCGGGCGCAGCCGCTGCCCATGGCGTGCAGGTAGAAGTTGAAATAGGCCGCGCCCATCGCCTCGGCGCCGGCGGTGCCGGCCATGGGTTCGCAGATCAGAACTGCGCCACTCTTGGGCAAGGCTGAACGCGCGCGGTTAAGGATTGCCTGTGCCTTGTCGTCATCATGGTCATGGATGACGCGCACCAGGCTGATGATGTCCGCACCCTGGGGCAGCGAGTCGTTGTGGAAATCACCCGCAAAGACCTCGGCGCGCGGGCCGAGGCCGGCGGCGGCGAGTCGCGCGCGGGCCATCTCGGTCACGGCCGGCAGGTCGAACAGGCGCAATTGCAGTTGCGTGTGGCGCTGCCCCACCGCGGTCAGGAAGGCGCCCAAGCCCCCGCCCACATCCATCAGCACGCGATGTGGTCCGAAATCAAAGGCTTCCAGCACCTCGCCCGCCACCAAGGGCTGGGAGGCGGCCATCAAATCTGAATAGGGGCCGGCGGTTTCCGCGGTCAGCGCGCCGCGCGTGCCATCCGCCGCATAGCCCCAGAAGGCGGCAAGCTGGCCGCCACCGGCCGGGCCGCGCATCATCCGCACCGGGTCCGCGAGGTCGGCGTAGAGCATCGCGTGGTGGCGGACCATGGCGGCGACAGCCTCGTTGCCGACCATGGGACCGCCCAGCGGGCCAAGGCCGTAGCCACCGCGCCGGTGCTGCACCAAACCCAGTGCGGCCGCGGCTTCCAGCAGGCGTTCGGCGGCGGCCTCGGTCATGTTCAGCCTTGCCGCCAAAGCGGGCAAAGCTTGCGGGCCTTCCGACAGGATGCGGAACAGGTCCAGTTCCACGCAGGCCTTCAGCACCTGCGAATAGACAAAGCCGGCCGCCAGGTCGAACAACTCGCCGGCGCGGCGCCGCGCCATGAAGCGCGTGGGCCAGAAGCCGCCCGCCCAGCGCCGGAAGGCCGGGCTGGCGGACAACCGGTCCCGCCAGCGCAGGACGAATTCGGGGGCGGTGGCGGCGGCGCTGCTCATCAGGCCACCCGGAATTCCTGGGCGGCGATCTGCGCGGGCACCAGGCGCTTGGCCTGGCCGCGGATGATGGCTTCCAATTCGTCGCGGCCCTGGCAATCGGGGATGGCGGCGATCGCCTCCTCCGTCAGACCCTTCAGGCGGGCGACGGCGCCCTCCACGCCCAGTTCACGAACGGCGTTCGGGCGGCCATTGGCGACATCCTGCTGGCAAGGTTTGCCGATTTCGGCGGCATCGCCCAACGCATCGGCCAGGTCATCGGCCACCTGGTATGCTTCGCCCAGTTTCGACCCAAGCCCGCGCCAGCGGCCGGGTTCGGCGCCCACGGCCGCGGCACCTGCGGCGGTGGCGCCGGCGAACAAGGCGCCAGTCTTGGCGCGGTGGTAATGCGCCACGTCCACGGCTGGCTCGCATTCCCAGGCCTGGCCAGCGACGATGCCATGAATGCTGCCCACGGCTTGTGCAACGATGGACAGCACGGCGGCGCCCTTTTGGCCCTGGCCGGGGCGCGCCGCCGCGCGGGCGATGATGTCAAAGGCCAGGACGATCAACCCGTCGCCGGCCAGCAGCGCCAAGGGTTCGCCGAACAGCTTGTGGACGGATGCCCGGCCGCGCCTTGTGTCCGCATTGTCAAAGCAGGGCATGTCGTCATGCACCAATGACGCGCAATGCAGCAATTCGATCGCCGCCCCCGCCGCCAGGGCCAGGTCCGATTCAGGTTTGCCGCAGGCGAAGGCAGTCGCAAGTGTCAGGCGTGGCCGCACCCGCGCGCCGCCCGGGAACACGGCATGGTGCATGGCGCGGTTCAGCAAAGGGGGCGTGGCTGCGGCCTCGGGCGTGTCCAGTGCGTTGGACAGTGCGAGTTCGATGCGCTGACCTGCGTTCATGCGGCGCCCTCCGTTCGGAAGCCGCAACGTTACACATGGCCATTGGGCGTGTCATTCAAAACTGACACGAAACGAAATGAAAATTCTGACAGCGAAGCTTGGCTAAACCCCCAGCCACCCCCGGACCCGCTCGCCCTCCGCCTCCAGTGCTGCGGTTCCGCCGGCCCAGACGGTGCGGCCCTTCTCCAGCACGTGGTGCCGGTCCGCCAAGCGCTTCAGCGCCGAGAGGTTCTTGTCGATCACCAGAATCGCCTGGCCTTCGGCCTTCAGCGCCGACAGCGTCGCCCAGATTTCGTTGCGGATCACCGGCGCCAGGCCTTCGGTCGCCTCGTCCAGCACCAGCAGCCAGGGGTTGGTCATCAGCGCGCGGCCGATCGCCAGCATTT
This sequence comes from Alphaproteobacteria bacterium, assembly GCA_013298245.1. Lineage (GTDB taxonomy): Bacteria > Pseudomonadota > Alphaproteobacteria > Acetobacterales > Acetobacteraceae > Rhodovarius. The sequence continues at coordinate 319 of JAAFHD010000222.1, read as the reverse complement.
GTTGTTCGCCACCGGACAAGGTGCGCGCCAGCTGGTCGCGCCGTTCGGCCAGGCGCGGGAAGAGGCGTTCAATGCGCGCCAGCGTCCATGGTTCGCGCCGCGCGAAACGGTCGGCGGCGGTGGCCACCAGGTTTTCCCGCACGCTCAGCGTGGGGAAGACCTGCCGCCCTTCCGGCACCAGCCCGATGCCGGCCCGCGCGATGCGCTCCGGTGCCTGCCCGGCAATCGCCGCGCCACGAAACATCAGCGTGCCGCCGCGCGGCGTGTTCAGGCCCATGATGGCGCGCACCGTGGTCGTCTTGCCCATGCCGTTGCGGCC
>JAAFHD010000221.1 GCA_013298245.1 Alphaproteobacteria bacterium | reverse complement strand
GGTTGGGGCGTCATGCGGGAGCAGGCGGCGGCCGCGCGCGGCCATGGCGGGGGCGGCGCGCAGCAGCAGGGCCAGGCCATGCGCGGCGCCGATGGCTTCCAGCACGGGCAATTCGGCGGGTTCGGCGCCCAGAAGCCGGCCGGCGGCCACCGCGAAACCGCCATGCGCGCCGCGCAGATAGGCGGCAAAGGGGGCGGCGGTGGGGAAGCCGTCTTCGTCCAATTCGGCCTCGCGCGCATCGGCCATGGCCAGCAGGTCAGCGCGGTCCAGCATGCCGGCGGCGATGGCGTCATGCAGGGGTGTCGCGACTTCGTGGCGGCGCGGTTCGTCCAGCGCATCGCGCCACCATTGCAGGCGGATGGCGCCGGCCAGCGGGTTGGTCGTGGCATCGTACGCACGGCCGAGTTCGTGGTGATACGCGATCAGCGAGAACAACGCCTCGCGCCGCGCCGCTGGCGCGAACAGCGCACACAGGAACCGGTCCGGATCATGGCGTCGCGCGAATTCGCCGATGGGGGAAAGCATGCGCGCGGCCTACCCGCTTGGTTGACGCCCCGCCAGTGCCCGCCTACCTCCGGGGCACCCAAAACCCCGGAGAAAACCCATGGCCTTTTCGCTGCCCCCCCTGCCCTACGCGATCAACGCTCTGGCCGCCAACGGCATGTGCCAGGAGACGCTGGAGCTGCACCACGGCAAGCACCACAACGCCTATGTCACCGCGCTGAACGGCCTCGTGGAAAGCAAGGGCCTGGCGGGCAAGAGCCTGGAGACGATCGTGGCGGGTGCTGCCAATGACGCGCCCGTGCTGAACCAGGCCGGCCAGCATTGGAACCACATCCTGTTCTGGCAGGTGATGTCGCCGTCGGGTGGTGGCGACAAGCTGCCGGCGAAGCTCGCTGCCAAGATCGACGCGGATTTCGGTGGCCTGGCGCAGTTCAAGGAAGCCTTCAAGCAGGCCGGCGTGACGCAGTTCGGCTCCGGCTGGGCGTGGCTGATCATGAAGGCGGACGGCAAGCTGGCGGTGACCAAGACGGCCAATGGCGCGAGCCCCGTTTCCACCGGCGAAGGCACGCCGATCCTGGGCGCGGATGTGTGGGAACACGCCTATTACCTGGACTTCCGCAATGTGCGCCCGAACTACCTGGACAATTTCCTGAACAAGCTGGTGGCGTGGGACGTGGTGGAAAGCCTGATGGAAAAGGGCGGTCTGGCGTCGGGCCAGGCGGCCTGATTTTTCTGGCGTGAGGGGCGGGCTTCGGATATACGTTGGTCTGAGCGTATATCCGGAGCCGCCACATGCAACTCTCCCGTTGGGGCAATAGCCTGGCCATCCGCGTGCCCGCCGGCGTCGTCGAGGCGCTGGAGCTGGCGGAGGGCGACGACATCACCATCCATGTGCTGGGCGCGCGCGATTTCGCGATCGAGCGCACGCCTGACCGCGCGGCGCTGGTGGCGCGACTGCGGGCGTTTCGCGGCAAGCTGCCCGCGGATTTCCGGTTTGATCGCGATGAGGCGAATGGGCGCTAATGGGCCGATTCACGCCGCTGTCGGTTTCCGACAGCGGCGTGAATCGGCCCATCGGCAACTCGGCGAATGGTGCGACGCGCAGCCTGCTTGCCCGGAGCCGATCGCACCATGAGCGTTTTCTTTGACAGCAATGTGCTGCTGTACCTGGCGGGCAGCGATGCCGCGAAGGCAGCGGTCGCCGAAAAGGCGTTGCTGGCGGGCGGCCATATCAGCGTGCAGGTGCTGAACGAAATCGCCCATGTCGCGCGCCGCAAGATGCGGCTGGAATGGCCCGAAATCCGCGCCTTTCTTGCATCGCTGAAGGCGCTGCTGACAGTCCATCCCGTCACCGCCGAAACCCACGCCAACGGCCTGTCGCTCGCCGAGCGCTACAAGCTCTCGGTGCATGACGGCATGATCCTGTCGGCAGCCCTCCTCGCAGGCTGCACCCGACTGCTGACCGAGGACATGCACACCGGCATGCTGGTGCAGCGCCGGCTGCGGCTGGTGGACCCCTTCCGCACCTGAAATTCGCCCCGCGCCGGTGGACATCACCGCCAGCACCCGCATGATGCACACGCGCGAATGCGGACCAACCGCGTCGCCGCCCGGAGGACGCCCATGTATCGACGCAGCCTGCCGCTTCTGCTGGCGGCCCCCGCCTTGGCCCGCGCGCAGGGCTTCCCCAACCGACCCGTGCGCATCGTGGTGCCGCTGGCACCTGGTGGTTCCACCGATGTCGTGGCGCGCGCCATAGCGCCTGGGCTTTCCGCGCGCCTCGGCCAGCCGGTGATCGTGGAAAACCGCCCCGGCGCGAATGGCTGGATCGCCATTGAATTCGTGGCCCGCCAGCCGGCCGATGGCCATGTGCTGATCTGCAACAACGTCTCCACCCACGCGCTGAACGAGGCAATGGCCGGCCCCGACCGGCGCATCCGCCCCTCGCGCGATTTGCTGCCCATCACCAACCTGGTGGAAATTCCGCAACTGATGCTCGCACCCGGCAACCTGCCCGCGCGCAGCATCCCCGAATTCGTGGACATGGCGCGCCGCGCGGCACAGCCCATGACCTTCGCCTCGGCCGGCGTCGGCTCCTACCAGCATATCGACATCACGGCCTTCGCCGCACGCGCCGGCATCCAGCTGCTGCATCTGCCGATGCGCGGCGCGGGCGAGATGCTGGCACCCGTCATCCGCGGCGATGCGCAGCTCACAAAACTCGGCATCACCTCCGTGCTGGAACAGGTGCGCGCGGGCACCATGCGCGCGCTGGCGGCGGACGCGCCGGCGCGCCTGCCGCTGCTGCCGGATGTGCCGACCATGGCCGAATCCGGCTTCCCCGGTGATGCCACCACCTTGTGGTCCGGCCTCTTCGCACCCACCGGCACGCCGGATGCCGTGGTCGCGCTGTTGCACCGGCACATCGCCGAACTGTTCCAGGACCCAGGCCTTCGCGCCGCACAGGAAAACCCGGGCGGCACGGTCGCCGTCTCCGCCAGCCCCGCCGCCTTCGGCGACTATGTCGCGCGCGACGTGGCGCGCTGGGTGCGGCTGACGCGGCAATTCAACATCACCCTCGATTCCTGAAGGACACCGCCCCGATGCGCGTGATCGACGCCCACACCCATGTCTTCACCGAAGCGATGATGGACGCGATCGCGCGCGCCGTGCCTGCGCTGGCGCCGAAGCTGACCAAGCACGATGAGGAAAGCGGCATCCTGCAGATCGGCGATGTGAAGCAGAACCCGTTCCCCCGCGGTGCCTGGGATCTGGAACGGCGCTTCGCCGACATGGCGCAGCAGGGCGTGGATGCGCATGTCGTCGCGAACATCCCGCACACGTTCCTGTACGAGGCGGATGCCGGTGCTGCCGCCACCATTTGCGAGATTCAGAACGAGGCGATCGGCGCCCTGGCCCGCGCGCATCCCGGCCGCATCATCGGCATGTCCACCCTGCCGATGCAGGCCCCCGCCGAGGCCGCCTCGATCCTCAAACGCGCCATCACGCAGCACGGCCTGCGGGGCTTGCATCTCGGTTCCAACATCGGCGGCGGCAACCTCGATGATCCCGGCCTGGATGCGGTGTGGGAAGTGGCCAACGCACACGACCTTTTCGTGCTGGTCCACCCGCACAAGGTCGTCGCCGCCGCGCGCATGCACAGCTACTACCTGACGAATCTGGTGGGCAATCCGCTGGAGACGACCATCGCCGCGGCGTCCCTCGTGTTCGGCGGCGTGGTGGAACGCTACCCGCGCATCCGCTTCTGCTTCTCCCACGGCGGCGGCTTCGCGCCCTACCAGGCGGGGCGCTTCGTGCATGGCTGGAATGTGCGCGCCGAGGCGAAGCAGCGCCTGAAAGGCCACCCGCAGGAAAGCATGGACCGCCTGCTCTACGACAGCATCACGCACAAGCCTTCCGTGCTGCGATTCCTGATCGATGAAGTGGGTGCCGACCGCGTCGTCTTCGGCACCGACTACCCCTTCGACATGGGCACCACGACCGGTGTGGCGGAACTGCGCGCGGCCACCGCGGACACCGCCGTGCAGGCCGCGATCTTCGAGGGCAACACACGCCGCCTGCTCGGCGCATGAAGGCCACGCCCGATGCGATGCGCGCATTCATCGCGCGCTGCTGCGAGGCCGCAGGCATGCCAGCCGAGGACGCGCGCGTGGTGGCACTGCGCATGGTCGAGGCCGATCTCTCGGGCGCCGACAGCCACGGCATTTTCCGCCTGCCGCAATATCTCTCGCGCATGATGCAGGGCGGCATGAACCCGCGCCCCGCCATCACCGTCCGCCGCCTGGCCCCGGCCGTCGCGATGGTCGAGGGCGACAACGCCATGGGTCATTTGGTGATGACCCGCGCCGCCGATGAAGCGGTCGCCATCGCGCGCGAAACCGGCATCGCCTGGGTCGGCGCGCGGGCGTCCAACCACGCAGGCTCCGGCGCCGTCTACGCCACGCTGCCAATGGCCGCCGGCATGGTCGGCATCTACACAGTGGTCGCGAGTGCCAACCACATGGCGCCCTGGGGTGGCTCCGAATTGCTGCTGGGCACCAACCCGCTGGCCATCGCCATCCCGGTCCACGGCGCTGACCCGGTGGTGCTGGACATGGCAACCACGGTGGTCAGCTACGGCACGGTCAAGGGCCGCGCGCTGCTGGGGCAGGCCATGCCTGAAGGCTGGATGGTGCATGCGCAGACCGGCGAGCCGATCACCGACCCCAAGCAATCGGCGGACGGCGTTCTGCTGCCGATCGGCGGCTACAAGGGGGCGGGGCTGGCACTGGTGCTGGGGCTGCTGGCAGGCCCGCTGAACCGCGCCGCCTTCGGGCGCGATGTGGTGGATTTCAACGCCGATGAGACAAGCGTAACCGAGACCGGGCATGTGCTGATCGCGCTTGATGTGGCGCGCTTCCTGGACCCCGCGGATTTCGCGCGGGAAGTGACGCGACACATGGATGACTTGCGCACATCCGCGCGGATGCAGGGCGTCGCCAGCATCCGCCTGCCAGGCGACATGCGCGCCACGCGCGAACGCGAGCGCGCGGCCGGCGTGGAGCTGTCGCCGCAATTGCTGGCACGGCTCAACGCACTCGCCGAAAAGCTTGGCGTCGCGGGTCTGGGAACCCGCTGACAAGGCGCTACCGCAGCGCCCGCCAGATCACCTCCGGCGTCGCCGGCATGTCGATATGCGCAACACCCAGCGCATCGCACAGCGCGTTCATCACCGCGGGCAGAGAGCCCGCGCAACCCGCCTCGCCACAGCCCTTCGCACCCAGCGGATTGGTCGTGGCCGGCACCGGCCGAGACGCAAACCCCATCATCGGCAGATTATCCGCGCGCGGCAGGCAGTAATCCATGTAGCTGCCGGTCAGCAGCTGGCCTTCTTCGGAATACGCCACACGCTCATACAACGCCTGGCCGATGCCCTGCGCGATGCCGCCATGCGCCTGGCCTTCCACCAGCAACGGGTTCACCACCACGCCGAAATCATTGACCGTGGTGTAGGCCACGACCTGCGCCTCGCCCGTGTCGGGATCCACTTCCACTTCGGCGATGTGGCAGCCATTCGGGTAGGCCTGCGGCGCTTCATCGAACACGTGCCGCACATCCAAGGCACCCGGATGTTTCGCGGCCAACTCCATGATGCCGATGCTGCGATCCGTGCCGGCAATCGCGAAGCGCCCCGCATCGAATTCAATATCGCCCAGCGCCGCTTCCAATGCCTCGGCCGCCAGCGGCCTCCCCAACTCGATCACCTTCGCCGACGCTTCGATGATTGCAGCCCCCGACGCCATAAGCGATTTCGACCCACCCGTGCCACCGCCCGCGACCAGCTCGTCGCTGTCGCTCTGCATCAACCGCACACTCTCAAACGGCACGCCCAGCTGCGAGACCAGCACCTGCGCGAACGGCGTCCAGTGCCCCTGCCCGTAATCCAGCGTGCCGGTGATGATGGTGACGCTGCCATCCTTCTCGAAGCGCAGCCCGCCCTGTTCCTTGGCCGGCGGCGCGGTGCATTCCAGGAAGTTCCCGATGCCGATGCCGCGCAATTTGCCGCGCGCCTTCGCCTCCGCCCGACGCGCCGCGAAGCCATGGTAATCCGCAGCCTCGACCGCCTGGTCCAGCAGCGCCGAAAACTCGCCACCATCATAGACGCTGCCCGAGGGCGCCTTGTACGGCATGGCTTCAGGGCGGATGTGATTCAGCTTGCGCTTCGCCACCGCGT
>JAAFHD010000220.1 GCA_013298245.1 Alphaproteobacteria bacterium | reverse complement strand
CCACGGCCTCACCCGCAACGGCCGCGACTTCGATGTGCTGGCGCAGGCCCTGGCCGCGCAAGGCCGCCGCGTGATCTGCCCCGACATCCCCGGCCGCGGCATCTCCGGCTGGCTGCCCAGCGGTGCGATGTATGCCGTGCCCGTCTATGTCGGCCTCTTCGCCCCGCTGCTGGCCGAACTCGGCGAATACGACTGGGTCGGCACCTCCATGGGCGGGTTGATCGGCATGGGCCTGGCGGCACTGCCCTTCGACCGCATCGGCCGCATGGTCCTGAACGATGTCGGCCCCGCCATCCCGGTCGCCGCACTGGAACGCATCCGCGATTACTTATCGGCCGCCCCCGAATACTTCTCCAACCTTGCCGCGCTGGAGGCGCAACTGCGCCGCGTCCACGCCCCCTTCGGCCCGCTGACCGATGCGCAATGGGCGCACCTGGCGCAACACTCCGCCCGCATGACCGCCGACGGCCGCACCCGCCTGCACTATGACCCGCGCATCGTCGAACCCATGCAGGGCGCGCTTGCCGATGTGGACATCTGGCCCCTCTGGGACTGGACTGTCACCCACCCCGTGCTGGTGCTGCGCGGCGCGGAATCCGACCTGCTGACGGCCGAGACCGCGGCCCGCATGGACCAGGCGCCGCGCGCCCGCGTGGTCACCATCCCCGGTGTGGGCCATGCGCCGGCGCTGATGGACCCCGCCCAGGTCAAGCTGGTGGTCGATTTCCTGGCCGGGCACGACTGAAGAGCTGTTCATCTCTGCACAAGTAAGCTTCTGAAATCACTGCAAATTTCTGCTTGCCATCCGGCCGCGCCCGGGCCATCTGTGCAGCATGCGCCTCTGGCTCTCCATGCTTGTCCTGCTGATCGCCACCCCCGCCCAGGCCAGCCTGCTGGAAGACCTGCGCGCCGGCGGCCATGTGATTTTCCTCCGCCACGCCGAAACCGGCCATCCCTGGCCCGACCAGCGCGCCGCCGTGCCCGGCGATTGCGACACCCAGCGCGACCTGACCGATGCCGGGCGCGACCAGGCCCGCGCCATCGGCCAGGCCATCGCCGCCCTTGGCATCCCGGTGGGTGCGGTGCTCTCCAGCCCCTATTGCCGTGCCATGGAAACCGCCGTGCTGGCCTTCGGCCGCGCCAGCCCCGAATGGGCGCTGGACTTGCCGACCGATACGCTCTCCCCCATGGCGCACCCGGTCATGGGTTTTCGGCTGCGTGAATTCCTGGCGGCGCGGCCAGTGGGACAGGAGAATTTGATCCTGGTCGGACATTCCTATCATGTCGCGGTGGGCTATGGCGTGCTGCCCGAACCCCAGGGCGCGGCCGTGGTGATCGGACCCGACGGCACCGCGCGCGCCATGATCGGCCCGGCCGAATGGCCCGCTTTGCGCCCGCCCGTCATCGCCCTGGCGCGCTGATGCCGGCCACCGCGCCCTACGCCGCGGCCCTGCTGCGCATCACCATGGGCGCGCTGTTCCTGGCCCATTCCCTGTGGTGGAAGGCCTGGACCTTCGGCATGGCCGGCGTGCAGGGCTGGTTCGTCTCCCAGGGCTATCCCGCCTGGTTCGCCTGGGCGGTCACCGCGCTCGAGGCCGCCGGCGGCCTGGCACTGATCCTGGGCTGGCAAACCCGCTGGGTGGCGCTGGTGCTGGCGGCGCTGATGGCCGGCATCACCTGGCAGCAATTTCCCAATGGTTGGATATATTCCTCGCGCAATGGCGGCTGGGAATACCCGGCCTTCTGGACCGTGGCGCTGCTGGTGCAGGCGGGGCTGGGCGCGGGGGCGTTCACGGCCCGCCGAAAAAGCAGCTGAGACTGCCGAGCGACCCGCTCATCACCAGGGTCCGGTACGCCAGAAATTCCGAGATCGTGAACCGGCAACCAGGCACGGCATTCCCGCCTTCCTGTTGCACCTGCCATTCCACGCGCGCGCCGCGCGCTGGTGACGCTTCCTCCCACGGGCGCTCGGCGAGCTGGAAGCACACGCGGGAGTTCTGATTGACCTGCCGCCTTTGGGTGTTCACCGGCTGCAGGCTGCCGCCCAGGAAGGTGACCACGACCACGGCCTGGTTCGCGGTGGCCAGGCGGTTGGCCACGCAGACCTCGGGCGTCATGCGTTGCGCCGCCGTGGGGCTGGCCATCAGCGGGATGGCCAGGGCGGCGACGATGGCATGGCGCATGGGTCTGCTCCTCCGGCGTCGCGGGCGGTGGGGGCGCCCGTTCTGCACCCGAACCAACTGCCGCGGCAACCATTGCTGTAGGGTGGCGACCTTCGCGGGGGCGATGCCGCGCCAGCCCACACCAAAATAAGGCTTGATTTCCTACGCCAAAATTCCTAAACTCCCAGCATCACCCACCCCCATCATGCCCGCGGAGACCCGAAAAAATGCGCCGCCGCATCGTCCCCATGCGCGTCACCCCCAAGGGCATCCAGGCCCGCCTCTCCAAGCCCGTCCCCTGGCGCCCCATGACCGACGCAGAATGGGACGACATCCAATTCATCTTCGCCTGGCTCCACCCCGACCGCGGCCGCCCCCTGGCATCGCCGCGCCTCGCACTCGACGCCTGCTTCCACGCCGCCTGCTCCGGCAAGCCGTGGCGCGAGCTCCCCCCTGTCTTCGGCAAGTGGCAAACCATCCACCGCCTCTTCGTCCGCTGGACCCATAAAGGGGCCTGGACCCAGCTCCTCAAATTTGTCGCAAGCCGCTCCAATAGCCTCCCCGAGAGCCTCACCTACTGGGTCTGCCGCGCCTTCCGCCGCGCCAAGCGCATCCTCGGCATCCCGGGCTACGTCCTGGCCCGCCGCCTGGGCATGGATTCCGCACTCCCCGCCCCATCCTGGTGGCTCCCCGACCCCGATCTGGGAATCTACACCGAAAAAGCCTGGATCCCGCGCTTCCTGGACTGCACCAAACGCCTCATGGCCAAGGGCGACCTGGCCAACGCGCCACCATCACCGCTCCAAGCCCTCGGCCTGCGCCCACCACCGCGCTGGAGCCTGCGCCGCTGGGTCCGCGAAGAACACCGCGTGGTCGCGAAATTCACCATCGCGCTGCACAACACCGTCATCGGCTACAAGCGCCTGAAGCCGCATTCGGAACCCGAAAACACCCTGCCATTCCACGGCCCCATCCCCTATGCACGGGACATCCTGCCCGGCTGGGACCGCATGAAATGGCGCATGCCCGACACCACGCCCAGGGGCCGCACCTGATGCCCCCTTGGCACCCCGCACCACCGCCCGACATGATGCACCGCACAAGGAGCCATCATGCCCGCACCCCGCACCCTGGCCGAACTCGAAGCCGATATCGCGCGCGACCTCGACATCACCGCCCACCCCCGCGCCCCCTGGCTCGAGCAGAAAACAGTCGCCGGCACCCCCTGCCTGGATGTGCTGATCATCGGCGCCGGCCAATGCGGCATAGCCGTGGCACACGCGCTCAAGCGCGACCAGGTCCACAACGTCCTCCTGCTGGACCGCGCCGATCACGGCCAGGAAGGCCCCTGGACCACCTACGGTCGGATGAAAAACCTACGCTCCCTCAAGGACCAGACCGGCCCCGATCTGCGCCTGCCCAGCCTGACCTACCAGGCATGGCACGAGGCCCGCTACGGCCGCCCCCACTGGGACGCCATGCGCTGGATCCCGAAGGAATTCTGGAACGACTACCTGCTCTGGTTCCGCCGCGTCACCGACATCCCCGTGCGCAACACCACGTCAGCCGGCGCCATCACCCCGGCCCGCACCGATGACGACCTGCCCGCACTGCGCATCGAAACCTCCGCCGGCCCCATGCACGCCCGCAAGGTGGTGCTGGCCACCGGCCAGGAAGGCATCGGCGGCTGGTGGATGCCGCCGCACATCGCAGCCCTCCCGCGCGAACACCGCGCCCACACCAACGAAATGATCGATTTTTCGGCCCTGCGCGGCAAAACCGTCGCCGTCCTCGGCGCCGGCGCCTCCGCCTTCGACAACGCCGCCGTCGCGCTGGAACACGGCGCGGCCGAGGTCCACATCTTCTGCCGCCGGGCGGAACCCATGGTGGTGCAGCCCTATCGCTGGCTCACCTTCGCCGGCTTCCTCCGCCACATGGGCGAAATGCCCGATGAATGGCGCTGGCGCTTCATGGCCCACATCCTGGGCATGCGCGAAGGCTTCGCCCAGGACCACTACGACCGCGTGATGCGCTTCCCCAACCTGCGCTTCCACGTCGGCGTGCCCTGGAACACCGCCCGCATGCAGGATGGCCGCGTGATCCTCGGCACCCCACAAGGCGACTTCACCGCCGACCACTGCATCACCGGCACCGGCGTCCGAATGGACCCCGCCCTCTGCCCCGAACTCGCCGCCTGCCACGGCAACATCGCCCAATGGCGCCACCGCTACACCCCGCCCGCCGACGAAGCCGACGAACGCCTGGGCCACTTCCCCTACCTGAACGCGGACAGCGCCTTCACCGAACAACGCCCCGGCGAAACGCCCTGGATCGCCGATATCCACCTCTTCGGCATCGGCACCACCATGTCCTTCGGCCCGGCCGGCAGCTCGATCAACGCCATGGCCATCTCCGCCCCGCGCCTGGCCGCCGGCGTCACCCGCGGCCTCTTCGCCGCCGACATGCCCCGCCTCTACGCGGAACTCCGCGCCTACGACCAGGCGCAGGTCCAACTGGCCGCCGAATGATTAACCCGGCCTTCACCACCGCCCGCCACACTGGGGCGCATGGAAGGCACCGCCTCGTTCTACGACTCCGCCATGGTGGACCGCCGCGTCATCGGCTTCCGCCCGGCCGCCATCTGCGATGCGCTGAATGCCCTGTGGGAAGCGGATGGCCACCGCCTGCGTGCCGTCGGCATCGACCTGCTGCCGGACGAACAGGCGCTGGTGGTCACCACCCAACAGGACAACGCCCTGTCGAACCGCCGCCTGACCCCGCGCGACCTGACCGTGGCGCTGATCCGCTACTGCGGCGGCGCCCAGGTCCCACTACCCCAGGCCGCCGACAAACAAGTCACCATCACCACCGACGGCGTGCTGCTGGACCTGACCCTGGCCCTGAAAGCCATGCCCGGTTTCCGCGCCCGCGCGCCACGCCAAGGGGGATGACAGCCCCCACCCCCCGGCCCCACCATCCGCCGCGGAGGACCACGCCATGACCGACCTGCCCAGCCGCGTCACCATCAAGGAAGAAGGCCCGCGCGAGGGCTTCCAGATCGAAAAAGGCCCCTTCACCGCCGCCGACAAGATCGCCGTGGTCGATGCCCTCTCCGGCACCGGCCTGAAGTTCATCCAGGTGGGGTCCTTCGTCGCCCCCCGCCTGGTCCCCGGCTGGGCCGACGCGGAGGAAGTGATGGCCGGCTTCACCCCCACCCCGGGCGTGGAATATGCCGGCCTCTGGTTCAACGAAGCCGGGCTGGAACGCGCCCTGAAATTCCGCGGCAAGCTCACGCTGAAAGGCAGTATTTCCCTGGCCGCCAGCGACGCCTTCTCGAAGAAGAACCTCAACCGCACCCACGCGGAAAACCTGGCCGCCATGCCCGCCCGCATCTTCGCCCACCAGGCCGCGGATGTGGCGGTCACGCGCATCGGCGTCATGGCCGCCTTCGGCTGCAATTTCCAGGGCGACATCACCCCCGCCCAGGTCCTGTCCACCATCGCCGATGGCCTGGCCGTCGCCCGCGACACGGGTTGCACCATCACCGACATCATGGTCGCCGACACCATGGGCTGGGCCACGCCCGCCCGCGTGGAACGCGTCATCGGCGCGGTGCGCAACGCCCAGCCCAGCATGCGCCTGACGCTTCACCTGCACGACACCCGCGGCCTCGGCATCGCCAACGCCCACGCCGGCCTACGCATGGGCGTGGACAGTTTCGACACCTCAGTCGCCGGCCTGGGCGGTTGCCCCTTCGCAGCCCAACCCGGCGCGCCAGGCAATATCGCGACCGAAGAACTGGCCCTTCTCTGCGAGGAAATGGGCATCGCCACCGGCATCGACATCGACGCCCTGATCGAAGCCGCGCGCCTGGCCGAACGTATCATCGGGCGCCCGCTGCCCAGCACCCTCCTGCGCAGCGGTGGCCTAGGCCCGCTGCGCGCGCGGGCCGCGTGACGGCGCGGCGCTCAGTTCGCTGCGCGCCGCGTCCCCAGATATTCCCGCACGGTGTCCCAGGCGATGCGCTGCAAAAACGCCGCCGTCTCCGCGTCCAGCCCGGCGCGGAAGCTGTTGCCCTCCGGCGAGCGGCCCAACAGCGCCGCGAAGGTTGTGGCGGCGGCCAGGTATGTAC
>JAAFHD010000022.1 GCA_013298245.1 Alphaproteobacteria bacterium | reverse complement strand
CTGGTCGGCGCTGATCGACAGCCGCGCATCATCATCGAGGATGGTGCCGGACGCCTTGAAGACGCTGCCCAGCATACCGCCCGTTGGCGCACTGAGGGTGACGATGAAATGCTCGTCCAATTCCTGCAGGCCATCGGCCAGAACTGGCACAATGACAGCCTGGCTGGTGACGCCTGGGACGAAGGTGACAACGCCGCTGAGTGCCATGAAATCCGCGCTGGTGGTGGCGGACGAGCCAGCAGGTGTGACAGTCCAGACAGCAGTGGACGTGCCGGTGGTGGTCCCGGCACGCACTGCGGTGAAGCTGAAATTGGTCGTGCCGCCCGTGCCTTCGGGCAGCGTAACGCCGCCGTCCAGGCTGATTTCAGGCACATCCGCGCCATGCACCCAGCTTGTGCCATCCCAGATGAAAATGCGCCCGGAGCCTTGCTCGGCCAACGACACATCGTCCATGTGGCCGCCGATCACGGCGACGATGCCATCTTCGCTGATGTCGACCGATATCCCGAACACGTCGTAGGCCGCGACATCGGATGGCGTCAGGATGCCTCCACGCTGAACCCAGGCGCCGTTCAGCCAGTCGAACACGAGAGCACCGCCGCCACCCGAGACACCGCCGATGTTGAGTAGCGGCGCGCCCACGATGACCGTCATGCCATCGGGCGTCAGCGCCACTGATTGGCCGAGAAAGGCGTTCGCTTGGCCCAGACCGGACAGCGTCAACGGCCCACCGCGGGGTTGCCAGTCATTCAACACATAATCGAAGACCTGCGCTGAACCCTGGTTGGAAAAGCCGCCGACATCATCCAGCGTTGCGCCAAGCACGACGGTCTTTCCGTCGGCTGAAATATCGGCCCCATAACCCCATGAGTCGTAGCTTGTGCCATCTGGCGATGTGATAGCGCTGCCACGTTGCAGCCAGGCGCCGTTGACGTAATCGAGCACACGCGCAGAGCCCTGGCCTGGATTGGTACCCACCTCATCGGCAGCGCCACCCATGACAACGGACCGAAGGCCATTTGACGTCGTGTGCTTGGCGGCTATGGCGACCGTCGTGTGGAAAAATGCATTGGGCACAGGGTCGGTGGGCGTCAGCGGAACACCAATCTGCGCCCACTGCGCCCCATTCCAGGCGAAGACGCGCGCCGATATCTGGTTCGGCTGGCCAAACAGATCGTCAAACCAGGCGCTCAACACGGCCGTATTGCCGTCAGCGGACAAGGAAACGGACGCGCCCCAGCGGTCATTGTCGACCGCATTGTATGGCACGATCGGCGCGCCGCGCTGCGTCCAGACGCCGCCGATCAGGTCAAAGACCAGCGCAAGCCCCCGACCGTCATTCAGGCCCAATCCGTCGGTGGGGGCGCCGACCAGGATGGTGCTGCCATCGGCATCCATCGAGACTGACCAGCCGAGCAGGTCACCCGGATAGGACGGCGTGCGGAGCATGGCGCCCCCGGTCTGGGTCCAGGCGGCCCCGTCCCAGGCGAAGCCATAGGCCTTGCCATGCAACACCAAGGGCAGATTGGAGTTGGAAAGTATGGAACTGATCCCGGCCGCGCGCCCATCCCAACTGAGCGTAACCTGGCCGAAACGGTCGTTGACGTTGGCTGCCGAGGGCGAAAGCATTCCTGCAAACATGGTTGGCGCGTCCTCGTTGAATATGCATGCCATAAGCGGGCATCAACGGCCAACCGCCGGCAATAATTTTTATTGGCGATTTCTGGCGTTGATTTTTGATATTTTCATGTCACGAATTCGTGCGCCGAATTCAGAAAATGTGCAAATGGTTCCTGATAGAAAAAGGACATTTTCACTCAGTCGAATTAAAAAATGGATGAATATTAATTCGATTATTATTTCCATCAATATGCAATTAACCACTTTGCGGCTAGCTCCGCCCAGCACCAAATCAACGCCAAAAGTTTGCCGCCAGCTTCACCGCTCGCCCGGCCAAAATCCTCGGAACATGCACAGCTCCGTGCGCTGATGATCGGCGCTTGCATCCAGGCGGAACCGCGCGATGATCCCTCGAAAGACGCCGGGGACACACCATGCAACGCCGCACCTTGCCTGCCCTGCTGTTGGCTGCCCCGGCCTTCGCGCAGGATTGGCCCACGCGCCCCATCCGCCTCGTCGTCCCTTTCGCCCCCGGCGGGCCGGTGGACACCGTCGGCCGCCTGCTGGCCGAACGCCTGCGCGAGCGCCTGGGCCAGCCAGTGGTGATCGAAAACCGCGCCGGTGCGGGGGGAAGCCTTGGCATGCGCCTGGTCGCGCAATCGCCGCCCGATGGCACGGCCTTCCTGCTGACCTCCTCCTCGCTCGCCATCTGGCCGGCGATGCACCCGCAGGGCGGGCTGGACCCACGCACCGACATGACCGCGGTCAGCCTGGTGGCCGATATCGCCACCACCATCGTGGCGCGGCCCGAAGCCCGCCTGGGCACGCTGGAGGCATTGCTGCATGAGGCCCGCGCGCGGCCTGGTGACATCACCTATGGCACCAGCGGGATCGGTTCTTCCAACCATCTCTCGGGCGCGCTGTTCGCGGCGATGGCGCGGGTGCAGTTGACGCATGTGCCCTATCGCGGCGCCTCGGTCGCGATGAACGCGCTGCTGGCGCGCGATATCGAGGTGGTCTTCGCCTCCACGGTTGAAACCTTGGCGGCGCACCGGGATGGCCGCGCGCGGATCATCGCGGTCACCACGGCCGCGCGCATCCCCTCCCTGCCCGATGTGCCGGCGGCGATCGAGGCGGTGCCAGGCTATGTAGCACCCAACTGGTTCGCGCTGGCGGGCCCGCCTGGCCTGCCGGCCCCCATCCTGGCGCGGATGTCAGCGGAACTGGCCGCGATCGGGCAGGAGCCGGAAATCCGCGCGCGCCTGGCACAGCTGGGCGCCGTGCCGGTGCTGTCGGCGCCCGATGTGCTGGCCGCGCGGCTCGCGCAGGACATCCCCAACTGGCGCCGCGTCGCCGAGGAAGCCGGCATCAGGGCGGAGTGACCAACTCCACCGACACCAGCCGCACCCAGGGCAGCGTGCCCGCCGGCTGGTCGCCTATCGCTGCCTCCAGCCGCAGCGAGTGCGCGCCGGCGGGCAGCGGTATGCGCAGCATGCCATAGCCATCGGCGGGCAATTCGACCGCCAACGCCCCCACCGTGATGCGCATCGGCCGCGCGGCCGCGAGCGCGACATGCAGCGTGCCGGCCACCCGCGTTTGCAGGTGCAGCCAGGACACGCCGCGTGCCATCTGGCAGCCGAAATCATCCGGCGGCAGCCAGCCTTCCTGCAGCATCAGCCGCAGCGGATGCGCGACCGGGTCCACCGGCAACGCACGCGCATAGGGGCCCATCAGCGGCACCGGCGCATAGCGCAGGCCGGGCGGCAGGACGGGGTGCTGGATGTCGCCGGCGGTCGCGGCATCCACCGGCATGGTCAGGGCCGCGGCGATGATGCTGCGCGAGACCTCGGGCCAGTCGCGCGGGCGGAAGTGTTCGGTCATCGCGGCCTCGCGCGCCGTGCGCCACGCGTCATCGGTCAGCAGGCGGCGGAAGACGGGCACGGCGGCCGCGACATCATCGGGGTCGATCAGGATGGCGTGGCCCTCGCCCACCTCGGGCATCGATCCACGGTCGGATGTGACGCACAGCTTGCCGCGCGCCATGCTCTCGCCGATCGGCAGGCCCCAGCCCTCGATCAGGCTGGGGGCGGCGGTGAACAGGCAGTGGCGATACAGCGTCTCGATCTCGGCGTCCGACAGGCCGGGGATGATGTGCATCAGGCCATCCAGGCCGCGGGTTTCGGCCAGGGCGGTTTCCAGTTCGGTCACGTTCCAGCCAAGCTTGCCGGCGAAGACCAGCGGCGGCGGGCGCAGCCCTTCGGCCATCAAGGCACCCCAGACGCGCACCAGCAAAGCGTGGTTCTTGCGCCGTTCGATGGTGCCGACCGACAGCACGAAGCGCTGGTCACGCAGTGCTGCGATGGGTGCCGACCATTGATCCGCCCCCTGCCCCGCCGGGCGGATCGCGTGCGCCAGCGGTGTCACGATAACGGGCCGCGCGGGCAGGCCGCGCGCGGCCATCGCATCCCGCGCGGTGGCCGCCGTGTGCTGGCTGTTGGCGATGATGCCATGCACGCCGAGCAGTTCCTCGCCCAGCACGCCGACAAATTCATCCACCAGGTCACGCATGCAGAGTTCGGGATGCATCAGCGGGATCAGGTCATGGATCAGCACGAATTCCAGCGCACCCGCACGGCGCAGCGCCGCATGCAGCGTCGGATTGCCCTGATGCATCCAGAAGCCGCCGGCCTGGATGTAGCGGATGCCAGGCCCGGGCATCGCAGGACGCACACCGGCGATGATGCGCTGAACCAGCGCCCGCATCGGCGTGCTGGCGCCCTGCCCGCTCTCAACCATCGGCGCGAGCTCGGCGATGGTGCTGCGCGAGACGGCCAGGACCTGCCCGTTCCATGGCCTGGTCAGCACGCAGGCGATGCGCTCGGGCTCGTCGATCGCGCGCTGCACCAGCGCCATGATGACGCGCTGGATGCCAGACAGGTTGCGGTTGCCCATCATGTAGCCGAGCAGGTCGGAGACATCGATCCAGATGGTCGCACTGCCGGTCGTCGCGTCATCGGCAGGGTTGGCGCCCAGCGCGTGCTCGCCGCACATGGCGTTGATCTGCGAATCGGTCGCGCCCGCTGCGCGGGCCAGGGCGGCGAAGGGCGCGATCTCCGCCTCGCGCCCGGTCTGGTGCAGGAAGGCGACGCGGCAGAGCTGGATATAGGGGTCGCCCGTGTCCAGCGCGGCGGCCTGTGCATAGGCGATATCGGCTTCCGCCACGCGCTTCAGCGGGTGCAGGCAATGGCCCAACATGACCCAGGCCATCGCGTCATCCGGGCGTGCGGCCAGGTATTCCCGATAGGCGGGCACCGCATCGGCCATGCGCCGCTGGCGGCGCATGGTATCGGCGGCGCTGCGCAGCCTGGCGGCGGCCTGCCAGGGCTTGCGTGCGAGCAGGCGGCGCAGCAGCAGCCTCATGCCATGCCGAGCACATGCTTCATGTCATACATGCCGGCTGCCTGGCCGCGCGCCCAGGCGGCGGCCTGCACCGCACCCACGGCATAGGCGGCGCGGTCGAAGCTGCGATGGGTGAGTGCGATGTGTTCATTGGCGGCGGCGAAGAGCAGCGTGTGCTCGCCCACCACCTGGCCGCCGCGGAGTGCTGCGAAGCCGATGGTGCCGGTGGCGCGTGCGCCGGTGTGGCCGTCGCGGCCGGATTCGCGCCCTGCGGCTTCCAGCGTGGTGCCGCGCCCGGCGGCCACCGCACGGCCCAGGCCCACCGCGGTGCCGGACGGAGCATCGACCTTCTGGCGGTGATGCATCTCAACGATCTCGGCGTCGTATTGCGCGGCCGGCAGGGCGGCGCCCATGCGTTCGGCCAGCGCGAACATCAGGTTCACGCCGGGCGCGAAATTCGCCGCATAGACGATGGGGATGCGCTGGGCGGCATCGCGCACCGCCGCTTCCTCATCGCCCGACAGGCCCGATGTGCCGAGGATGAAGGCGCAACCTGCGGCGGCGGCGGCGGCCGCATGGGCAGGCGCGGCGTGCGCATGCGTGAAGTCGATCACCGCATCCGATGCCGCGCACAAGGCCGCCGCATCGGCGAAGCCGGTCACGCCGGCGGGCGCCGCGCGCCCATGCACCAGGCCGCCCGAGAGCGTGTGGCCACTGGCCGCGACCTCGCGCATCAGCAACTGGCCCATGCGGCCCGCGATGCCCATGATTCCGATCCGCAATGCCATGGTGCGCCCTTTCAACAGCAGCGGCCCATATGCACCGCGCGTGTCAGAAGCGGTAGGCCAGGCTGCGGACGAGGCGGCATTGCCGTCATCGTCGCGTTGCAATTGGCGGCACAGGCGAAGTTCCCAGCACAGCGCATCACGTCGCATATTGACACGAGATTGCAGAACCGCAATCACGGCGCCGTTTTCCGGGAGCTACCGTCATGCGCTTTGCCGCCGCATTTCTCGCCGCACCACTCCTGCTCGTCGCCTGCGCTCCAAACCCTGACGAGATGTTCAGCGCGGCGATGCAAGCCGCCGCACCCACCCAGGATGTGATCGATGCCCGCCCGCGCCAGACCGAGACCTTCCAGGGCGTCAGCGAGCAACGGCTGAAGGAGGCCATGGCGCGCACCCTGCGGGAAATGGGCTTCAACATCGATACCAGCGCGCCGCGGCTGGGCTTGATGACAGCATCGCGCGAGAGCACCGGCACCGATCTCGGGCCGCTGGCCGGGCAGATGGTCCTGGCCGTGCTGCTGGGCCCTGCGGTCACGGTCCGCGGCGTTGTCGGCACGCAGAGCTTCATCAATCTGCGCGTGACCGTGGTCACGATGAATGCCCCGGACGGCCTGACCAGCCGCGCCGCCTTCGAGCGCCTCACCCTCGGGCCCACCGGTGTGACCACGGTGGAGACCCTCGTCTCGGATGAATTCACCACGCAATTCTTCGCCCGCGTCCGTCAGGCGCTGGCAGCATAGGGAGGCCCCGGATGACCCGTATCGCCTTTGGGCTTGGCGCCCTTGCATTGCTCGCCGGCTGCGTGGCGCCACCGGCCATGACGCAAGCCGAATTCGAGCAGTTGCAGAACGAGATCGAACTGGCGCAGACCCGCCTGGTCGAAGCCGATGCTTTGACCACCTTTCGCGGCTTCCTCATCGCGTTGCAGGACCGCGGCTACCAGGTCCGGGCCGTTCACCCGGAAGGCCTCATCCTCGAAGCGGATCGCGCGGGCCGCACCGCCGTCGCGATCGCCTTCGTGCCGCAGGGGCCGCGGCGAACGGCGGTGCGCGTGGCCGCCGAGTCGCGCTCACCCTTCGCGCCGGCCATGCGGCGTTCTATCAAGTGAACTTCTTCGATCCTGCAGCGGCGCGCCTGGCCGTGCCAGTCACGTCGCTGCCCGCCGGCATGGCGGCACCACCGCCCCCCGAAGTGCCGCCCTTCCTGCGTCTGCCATCAGCGCTGCGCCCGCAGGTCGGGTCAGGCGAGCGCAAGGGTCCGCCCGGGCGGACCTGACAGCTTCGTGCACCGCGCGCTTCAGAAGCGGTAGGCCAGGCCCGCCGTCAGGCTGTGGAAGCTGGCGAAGTTGAACACACGCCGGTTATCAGCACCGCCATCCAGGAAGCGATAGCTCGCCGTCACTTCCCAGTTGCGGTTGATGGCATAGGCACCGCGCAATGCCGCATCCACGGCATAACCCTGCGGCGCGCCGAGTGCGTCCACTTCCGCAATCAGGCGCAGCTGCGGTGTGACGCGCCATTCAGCACCCACATGGATCAGCGGCACCACGCCCACATCACCGCGACGGTCGCTGATGCCACCCTCGCGCAGCCGGATTTCCGCATTGCGCACCAGGATCGTGCCGCCGACATGCAGGCTGGTGTTTTCCGTGTGCAGCAGGCGGTAGCGATAGGTCACGCGCCAGGTGTCGAACTGGTAGTTGCCGCGAGTGGCCACGCCCGGTGCGAAGATGGTGTTCTGGAAGCGCGTGGCACCCGGCAAGGTGCCCGTGCCTTCGCTGCGCAGGTATTGATAGCTGGCGCGCAGGCTGTGGCGCTCGGCGACTTGCCAATCCAGCGTGAGGCGCACGACAGGGCTGCTCGGCGCGCCCTGCAGGCGGTTCATGTCGAAGCGGGTGCCGGTATCGCCGGGGATGCGAACGGTGTTGCGCGACTGGAAGCTCGCACCGGCCTCCACTTCAAGCCGCACCTGGGCGGCGGCAGGGGCGGCGAGGGACAGCGCGGCGAAGCCCGCGAGGAGAAAGCGCATCATGTGTGGGGATATCCGACTGATTATGTCGCGCATGTAATGGATAACGCGGATCGCGCAAGCCCTGTCAGGGCGATGGCAACAACTGATCCGTCCGCCCCAGCGCCCAATAGGCCGCAAGCCCGGTGTATTCGCGCACCGCCCATTCCGCCATGCCAAGTCTTTGGCTGAACGGCGCGTCATAGCCCGAAGCCTGCGTGGTGCCGGTGGAATAATTCACCGGCCAGGCGGTGATCGGCCAGCCGGCCGCGCGGAACACGCCCATTGCGCGCGGCATATGCGACGCACTCGTCACCAGCAGCCACACCTGCCCGGGCTGCGGGTTCGCAAGCGGCCGGGACAGCGTCGCGTTCTCATGCGTGTTGCGCGCCTGGTTTTCGTACACCACGCGCTCCGGCGGCAGGCCCAGGGCGATGAAGATTTGCCGCGCCACATCCGCTTCCGTCAGCGCATTGCCGAGCGGGTTGGGTGTGCCGCCGGTGAAGATGATGCGCGCATCGGGGAAGCGGCGGGCGAGTGCGACCGCTTCGGTCATGCGCTCCGCGGCACCATTCAGCGCGGGGATGCCGCGCGATGCGGTCAGTTCCTGGTCCACAGCACCGCCCAGCACCACCACGCCATCGACGCGCGTGGGCGCGGGGTCTGGCCGCGCGAAGCGGTTCTCGAGCGGCCAAGTCAGCCAGGTGGCCAAGGGCGTCGCCGCCAAGGCCAGGAACCAGGCCAGCCCCAGCAACGCGGGCCAGGCACCCCAACGCCGCCGCGCCATCAGCAGCAGCACGCCAATCGTCAGCAGCAACAAGCAAAACGTGTTGGGCCGCGCCACCATCCAGAAGGCCTTGCTGGCCAGGAAGAGCGCGTCATCCAGCACGGTCAGTCATTCTCCGGATCGGGGTCGCGCACGCGCCACAATTCCACCGTGGAGCGCCCGTCCTGGAACACATAGGCGATCTGATAGCCGCCCTCCAGCGCGGTGGTGATGGCGCGCGCGGCGGCCGGGCGCATCGCCCCCCAATGCGTGCGGTCCACCACGATGAAGCGCGGCCGGGTTTCCAGGATGCGGGTGATCTCGGCATCGGTGTCACTGCCCGCCAGGTTGTTCCACACGCCGGTCAGGTGCGCTGGGAATGCGAAGCGCGTGGGCAGCGCGGCATTGGCCAGGAAATACACGATGGGCTGGTAGTTCGCGATGAAGATGGTCTCGCCGGGTGGCATTTCCTCGGCGATGTGCTCGGCGATGCGCGCGGGTGCGTCGGGTTCCAGCAGGTTGTGGCCGGACCAGATGCGCGGCGCGCTGTCATTGCGCCAAGGGTCGAGCGAGACCGCCACCGTGATCAGCGCCAGGCACAACAAGGCCCGGCGCGGTGCGAGGTATCGCGACAGCGCATGCGCGCCGAGTGCCGCCAGCACCGACAGCGATGGCAGCCACACCAAAAAGTAGTGCGGGAAGAACTGCGCCGGCAGCGTGATGGCCAAGGTGGCTGATCCGAACCAGGCCAGCGCGATCGCGACCAGCGGCTGGCGCTTCAGCAGCACCAAGGCACCGGCCGCCAGCAGGAACAGCCACAGCAGATAGATCGCGACCGACGCCAGCCGCCACACCCCGCGCGACAGCGCCAGCCCCGCCTGGGCATAGGTGAAGGGGGCGAGGATGGTGCTGTCCAGATACAGCGCGAGCTCGCCCATCATCAGATAGACGAGGCCGAAGAAGGCAGTCGGCGCCACGCAAAGCCCTGCATAGATGGCGGCAAGGCGCATCAGGCGCGGCACCGGCAGCGTGCGCCGCAGCAGCGCGCCGCCCACCAGCACGGCGAAGGCCAGGCAGCCATCGGGCATCACCACCGGCTTGATCATCATCGCCCAGCCGACCAGCAGACCCATGGTGATGACGCGCCAGGTCTCGGGCGGGCGGTCGGGGTTCAGCGCGGCCGGCAGCGCCACGACCATCGCGGCCGTGATGAAGGGCGCGAAGAGGATTTCGGTGTTCACCGGCATGCCGCCCAGCAGCACGCTGTGCCCCGCATAGAGCAGTGCGGCCGCATACCCCACCGCCAACGGCAGCCCGCCCGCGCGCAGCAGGAAGAACAACGCCCAACCCGTGGCCGAGACCGCGATCACGCCCAGCAACCGGATCGCGCCGATGCTTTCGCCAAACAGCAGCATGGCCATGGCGAACATCGCCGGCCCGCCGATCGGGTGCATGTCCCACACCGCCACCAACGGCCAGCCGCCACGCAGCCATTCGCGCGCCTGCAGGATGTAGAGGCTTTCATCCCAGTCGATGACGCTGGGCAGGAAACCCAGCGCGCGCAGGGCAAAGACCACCAACGGCAGCGCGGCCAACGCCGCCCACCAGGCGCGCGTCATCGGCAAGGGAGAGGCGTTCAGCACGGCGTTACATGGCGGATACATCCCTGGGTGCGCAAGCCGGGCGGGTGGCGCAACCCCAGGTGGTGACGCAGGCGAACTTCATCGAAGCTTAACTTTGTGTTAACAGCTTTGACCAAGATGCCGCCGCGGCCCGGCCCTACCCCGACGACCAGCCGAATCATCCAGCCGGGGTATCCATGTCATTCGTTCTCGTGCCGCCAGAATTCACCACCACCCATGCCGGCCTGGCCGGCGGGGCCGCAGGCAATTCCGAAGTTGTGGCCTTTGACGGGGCACGGAACCTGCTTTTCGTCTTGGGCGGCACCGGTGTGGACGCGCTGAACGCGACCACCGGGGCGCTGGTCTTCTCGGTGCCGCGCACGGCGGTGCAGGTGCCCGGCGGTGGCGCGCCGGCCACCCTTGGCAATGGCAATTCGGTCGCGGTGAACGGCAATAATTTGGCCGTCAGCTTCGATGGCGCGACGGCCGGCAGCAATGGCGCGGTCGCCGTCTTCACGCTGGATTCAGGCGGCACCGCGGCCACCTGGCGCGCCACCGCGACGGTGGGTGCCGTGCCCGACATGATCACCTTCACCGCCGATGGTTCGCGCCTGCTGGCGGCGATCGAGGCCGAGCCCACCACCGGCTACGCGGCCGACCCCGCCGGCGGCGTGACCATCATCGACACCGCGAGCTGGACGCCGAGCTTCTTCGGCTTCGGGGCGTTCGATGCCTCCGCCGCCGCGCTGCGCAGTGCCGGCGTGCGCCTGTCCAACGCCATCCCCGGCAGCCCCAGCGCCAACACCGCCCTGCCGAGTGTGGACCTGGAGCCCGAATACATCACCATCAGCGCCGATGGTAACACCGCCTATGTGACCATCCAGGAGAACAACGCGATCGGCGTGTTCAACCTGAATGCCGCACTCGGCACGGTGGGCTGGCAGGCGATCCTGCCGCTGGGCCTGGCCAACCATTCCCAGGCCGGGCGTGGCATCGACACCTCCGACCGCGATGGTGGCCCGATCATCCGCGAAGTGCCGATCTTCGGGATGTATCAGCCGGATGCGATCGCGAATTTCGTCTCGGGCGGGCGCACCTATCTGGTGACCGCGAATGAAGGCGATGCGCGCGAATACGGCGGCGCCAGCGGCGTGTTCAACGAGATGGTGCGGATTTCCGCGCTGGTGCCGGCCACCGGTTCCACGCCACCCGCCGGCATGCCGGCGCTGGACCCAGCACTGCTGGCGGTGATCCAACCGCGCCGTGGCGATGCGGATCTCGGCCGGCTGGAAGTCACCCGCTGGTCGGGCGACACCGATGGCGATGGCGACCTGGACCGGCTGCAGGCGCTGAGCAGCCGCAGCTTTTCCATCTGGGAAGTGGGCGGCAATTTCGCCGCGCCGACCATTACCCAGGTCTTCGACAGCCGCGCGATGATCGACACCATCGTCGCCAGCCAGTTCCCCTCGCTGTTCGATGATGCCCGTTCCGATAACAAGGGCTCCGAACCCGAGGCGATTTCGCTCGGCATGATCAACGGCGTGCTGCACGCAGCCGTCGGCCTGGAGCGCTTCAACGGCAACATGCTGTTCCGCATCGATGGCCCGACCAACGTGACCTATGCCGGCATGGCCACGCGCACCGGCGACACGGGGCCGGAAGTCACGACCTTCGTGCCCGCCAACGGCGCCACCCCCGCGCGGCTCTTCGTCGCCAATGAAGTGAGCGGCACCACCACCGCCTACAGCCTGGCGCCCGCAGCACCAGCCAACTACACGCTGCAAATCCTGCATGGCTCGGACATGGAAGCCGGCCTGCTGGCCGCCGGCCGCGCCGACCGCTTCGCCGCCATCATCGACCGACTGGAAGATGCGGTGCCGAATTCCATCACGCTGTCGGGTGGTGACAACATGCTGCCCGGGCCGTTTGGCGCGGCGGGCACCGACCCGTCCATCCAGGCGGCACTGCGCGCCTATTACGCGACGGTGCTGGGCGTGCCGGCGGCGGACCTGGTCAACCTGTTCGGCACCACCGCCTCTCCGCTGATCCCCTTCTTCTCGGCCGATATCGCGATCCTGAATGCGATTGGCATCCAGGCCAGCGCGTTGGGCAACCACGAGTTCGACCTGGGCACCAACCCGGTCAATGCCTTCACCGACTTCACCGCCAACACCACGGGTGCGACGCCGGCGGCGCGCGTGACCAATGTCGGCGCGCAATTCCCCTATCTCTCGGCGAACCTGGATTTCAGCCAGGATGCGAACATCCGCGCGATCGTGACGCAGACGCTGCGCGAGGCCTCGACCTACGCAACGCGGCCGACCGACCTGGCGGACAACCAGGCGGTCGCGAATGAAGCGGCGGATGTGCAGATCGCACCCTGGACCACCATCGTCGAAGGCGGGCAGACCATCGGCATCCTGGGTGTCACCACACAGCTGCTGGCATCGATCTCCGCACCTGGCCTGACGCGCGTGCTGGACCCGGCCGCGGATGGCGGGCGCGACAACATGGCGGAACTCGCCACCATCCTGCAGCCGTTGGTCGACCAGATGACGGCGCAGGGCATCAACAAGATCATCCTGCTCTCGCACCTGCAGCAGTACCAGAACGAGCTGGCATTGGCGCCCTTGCTGCGCGGCGTGGACGTGATCATCGCCGCCGGCAGCCACCAGGTCTTCGCCGACAGCACCGATGTGCTGCGCCCCGGTGATCGCGCGCCGGAGACCTATCCGGTGCTGCGCAACGGCACGGATGGCAACCCGGTGATGATCGTCTCGACGGCCGCCGAATACAGCTATGTCGGCCGCCTGAACGTGACCTTCGACGCCAATGGCGTGCTGATCGCCGACCCGGACGGCGCCGGCCCGCTGGGCGTGGGCGGGGTCAACCCCGCGATCAGCGGCGCGATCGCGACGACGGATGCGAATGTCGCGGCGCTGTGGGGCACCGACAACGCCTATGCCGCCGGCACGCGCGGTGGCGATGTGCGTGGCATCACCAATGCGGTCAGCACGGTCATCAACGCCAAGGACGGCACGCTGACCGGCATCACCAAGACCTTCCTCGAAGGCCGCCGCGGCGAGGTGCGCACGGAGGAAACCAACCTCGGCAATCTGAGCGCCGATGCCAACCTCTGGGCCGCGCGCCTGGTGGATGCGGGCGTGCTGGTCAGCCACAAGAATGGCGGCGGTATCCGTGCCGAGATCGGCACCGTGGTCGGCCAACCACTGCCGCGTGAATTGGCGCCGCAGGCCAATGGCGCGGCCGGCAAGCCCGGCGGCGGTGTCAGCCAGCTGGATGTCGAGAATTCGCTGCGCTTCAACAATGCGCTGTCGGTGGTGTCGGTGACCGCCGAGAACCTGGAGCGCATCCTGGAACATTCGGTCGCCGCCAGCACCGGCACCGCCACACCTGGTCAGTTCGGGCAATGGGGCGGCATCAGCTTCTCCTGGAACCCTTCGGGCACGGCGCAGGTGCTGGGTGCGGGCGGCGTGGTCACCACCGTCGGCACGCGCATCACCAATGCCGCGATCCTGAATGATGACGGCTCGGTGCGCGACACGCTGGTGCAGGGCGGTGTGCTGCAGGGCGACGCGGCCCGCGTGATCAAGATGGTCACGCTGAACTTCCTGGCCGATGGCGGCGATTCCTATCCCTTCCCGTCCTACATCATCGGCGGCAGCCGGGTGGATTTGTCGGGCAATGCGGCGCTGCCCGATGGCCGCTTCACGGCGGCCACCAAGGGCACGGAGCAGGACGTGCTGGCGGAATTCATGGGCACCTTCCACCCCAATGTCGGCCGCGGCTTTGGCGCGCCGGATACCGCGCCGCTGGGCGATCTGCGTGTGATCAACACCGCTGCGCGCAGCGACGCGGTGTTCCAGACCACGGCGGCCGGCACCACCGGCACCACGGGTTCGGACCTCATCAACGGCACCACCGGCAATGACATGATCATGGCCACGACCGGCCGCGACACTATTCGCGCCGAGGCGGGCTTCGACACCGTGATGTTCCAGAATATCGGCCGCGGCGATGGTGGCTTTACCTTCACCGCACAGGGCGGTGTGACGGCCTTCAGCTTCGCGCAGGCCGGCGTGCAGGGTGTGACGAACTTCCAGGGCGTGGAGCGGTTGAGCTTCCTCGACGGCAAGATCGACTTCGCGGCGGCAAGCAGTGGTGGCCAGGTGGCGATGCTCTATCGCGGCCTGCTGGGGCGCGAGGCGGATGCGCGCGGCCAGGCCTTCTGGACCGAGCGTATGGATGCTGGTGCCTCGCTGCGCGATGTGGCGCTGGCGATCCTGCAATCGCCGGAAGGGGCGGCTTTCTCGGCGGGGCTGACCAACAACGCCTTCGTCACCAATCTCTACCAGTCGGTGCTGGGCCGCGCGCCGGAAACGGGCGGGCTGAATTTCTGGTCGAACCTGGCCAATGGTGCCGCCGGCCGTGCGACCGTCGCCGATGGCATCCTGCGCTCACCCGAGGCGGGGACGGACCCGACCGGCATGGCCGGCCGCGGCATCGCGACGGCTGATTTCGAGATGGCCTGGATCAGCTTCAACTACACGACGCTGCTTGGCCGCAACGCGGATCTGGCGGGGCTGCAAGGCTGGGATGCGGCGATGGAAGCCGGCCTTTCGGAAGCCGCGCTGACGCGCGCCTTTGTCTCCGGCGCGGAATTCCAGGGCCGCTTCGGCGCGCTGTCCAACCGCGACTTCGTGGAGCAGATGTACCTGAACATTCTGGGCCGTGGTTCGGATACCGGGGGTGCCACCTTCTACACCAATGCGCTGACCGGCGGGCAATTGTCGCGCGGCGATGTGGCGCATGTGATGCTGTCCAGCACAGAGGCCAATCCGCTGCTGCAGAACATCACCGCGATGGGCGTGGACCTGCTGTAGCGGCCAGCATCGCCGCCGCCAGATCCTCCCCGGCCCAGCCGACGGATTTGAAGGCGGTGATTTCGTGGTCGCGCGTCCGGCCGGGATGCGCGCGGCGGCACAGATCGGCCAAGTCGGCCACGACATGGGCGGGTGTGATCGCACCCTCCTCGATCGCGGCCAGGATGTCTCCGGCTTCGGCCATGGCACCGGCGCGCGTGTCGACCACCAGCGTGGCGCGCGCGAGTGCCGCACCATCGGCCTCGCGCATGCCGGGACGAAAGGCGCCGACGAGGTCGAGATGCGTGCCCGCGCGCAGCGCGGCACCATGCACCAATGGGGCGGTCGCGAGTGTGGCGCAGCTGATGATGTCCGCTTGCGCGGGGTCAGGCGCGCGGGTCGCGCGCGCGGGCAGGCCGTGTGCGCGCAGCCGCGCCGCGAGCGCTTCGGCGCTGTCGCCACCGCGTGATGCGATGGCGATGTCGGTGAGCGAGAACGCCGCCGCGTAGCATTCCACCAGTGCGGCCGCGACGCGGCCTGCGCCATAGACCAGCAGCCTGCGCGAATCGGGCCGCGCCAGATGCCGCGCGGCCAGCACGGATGCCGCCGCGGTGCGCCGATCAGTCAATTCGCCGCCATCAAGCAGCGCGCGCGGCTCGCCGGTCACGGCGTCCGACAACAGATAGGCAGCGTTCACCGCCGGCCGCCCCAACGCCGCATTGGCCGGGTTCACATGCACGATCTTCACGCCGGTGTAGCCGCCCGCGGTCCAGGCCGGCATCAGCAGCAGCATCGCGTCACCGGGCAATGGATGACGATGGCGCAATGGCGCATCACAGCCCTGGCGGAACATCGCGGCCAACGCATCCAGCAGCGCATCCCAGGGCAAAGCGGCGGCCACCGCCGCGCGGTCCATCTGCAACATGCGCTGGGCATAGCATCACGCGGCCGCGCGCAACATGGACAGGGCTTCATTTCTAACCCGTTGCCTGCGCCCCGTTGCTTTGCCAGCATCACCGGATGCGCCGGACACAGGCGCGCAACAATGGTTGGGAGACCGAAGGTGAAGAATTCCGGGACGCGCGCGCTGCTGCGCCGCGCATTCATCGGCGCCGTGGGCGCTGGCATGCTGGCATTGCCGGCGATGGCACAAGCACCGGCCGCAGCACCAAGCGCTGGCGGTGGTGCCAACATGATCGACACCATCCGCGCCCGTGGCGCGCTGATCTGCGGCGTGAACACCGGCCTGGCCGGCTTCGCGCAGCCGAACAGCCAGGGTGTGTGGGTGGGCTTCGACGTGGATTATTGCCGCGCCGCCGCCATCGCCATCTTCGGCACCGAGACCAACCGCGTGCGCTATGTGCCGACCACGGCGCAGGTGCGCTTCACGGCGCTGCAATCGGGCGAAGTCGACATGCTGTCGCGCAACACGACCTGGACGCTGTCGCGCGATACCTCGCTCGGCCTCGATTTCACGGCGACGAATTTCTATGACGGCCAGGGCTTCATGGTGAAGCGCAGCCTGAACGTCACCAGCGCGCGCCAACTGGATGGTGCGACCATCTGCGTGCAGCCCGGCACCACGACTGAACAGAACCTGGCCGACTGGGCGCGCGGCAACCGCATCAACATCCGCCCCGTGGTGATCGAGCGGCTGGAAGACAACATCTCCGCCTATCTTGCCGGCCGCTGCGATGCCTACACGACCGATGTGTCCGGCCTGGCCGCCATCCGCTCGGCGCAACAGCGCCCGGCCGACCACGTGATCCTGCCGGATGTCATCAGCAAGGAGCCGCTCGGCGTGCTGCTGCGCCATGGCGACCAGCGCTTCGGCGACTTGCTGCGCTGGATGCATTTCGGCCTGGTGGCCGCCGAGGAATTCGGCATCACCGCCGAGAACGCAGCGCAGATGCTGGCCAATGATCCGCGCCCGGAAGTGCAGCGCATCCTGGGCCGCACGGGTGGCCTGGGCGCGATGCTGGGCGTCGATAATGCCTGGATGTTCAACATCCTGCGCGCGACCGGCAATTACGGCGAAATCTTCCGCCGCAACCTGGAGCCGCTCGGCCTGCAACGCGGCCCGAACGCGCTGTGGACCACCGCAGGCGGCCTGCAATACGCACCGCCCTTCCGGTGATCTCGATGGGGTCGGCAGCGATGCCGGCCCCTTTCTCTTTCCAGGGGTCAATGCATGTCCGACGCGACGATCGATCCGCGCTACGCAACCCGCCCGCCGAAACGCCCATTGCGCCTGTCCTGGGCGGATGAGCGCATCCGCAACATCGTCTACCAGGTGCTGGTGGTGGGTGTGGTGGTCGGCATCTTCTATTGGCTGTGGTCCAACACGGTCCATAACCTGGAAGTGCGGCGCATCGCCTCCGGCTGGGGTTTCCTGCAACGCGAAGCCGGGCTGCCGATCGCCGAGAGCCTGATCGAATACGACCCGTCGATGACCTATTTCCGCGCCCTGCTGGTGGGCGTGCTGAACACGCTGAAGGTGGCGGTCGTCGGCATCATCCTGGCGACGATTCTGGGCACCGTCCTTGGCGTGCTGCGGCTGTCGAAGAACTGGCTGGTGGCGCGCGCCGTTGGCGCTTACGTGGAAATCGTCCGCGACCTGCCGCTGCTGCTGCAATTGCTGTTCTGGTACGCGCTGCTGCAAGCCCTGCCCGGGCCGCGCCAGGCGATGAACCCGGTGGGCAGCGTCTTCCTGTCCAATCGCGGCCTGCTGCTGCCGTGGTTCGAATGGCAAGAGGCGCATTCCTGGGCGCTGATCACCTGCGTGCTGGGCGCGGCACTGACCTATTTTTTCCGGCGCGCCGCGCGCGCGAAGCAGATGCTGGACGGCCAGCCGCGCAAGGTCTGGCCCTTCGCGCTGCTGACGATGGTCGCGGCCCCGCTCGCGGTCTGGGCGATGATGGGCGCGCCATTCACACCTGATCTGCCGGCGCTGCGCGGGTTCAACTTCCGGGGCGGGATCAACATCTCGCCGGAATTCTTCGCGCTGCTGCTGGGCCTGGTGATCTACACGGCGGGCTTCATCGCGGAGATCGTGCGCGCGGGGATTCTCGCGGTGCATTCGGGCCAGTGGGAGGCCGCGCAAGCGCTTGGTCTGCCGCGCAGCCGGGTGATGAACCTGGTGGTGCTGCCGCAGGCCCTGCGCGTGATCATCCCGCCGATGACATCGCAGTTTCTCAACATCACGAAGAACTCCTCGCTGGCGGTGGCGATCGGCTACCAGGATATCGTCAGCATCGCGAACACGACGCTGAACCAGACCGGC
>JAAFHD010000219.1 GCA_013298245.1 Alphaproteobacteria bacterium | reverse complement strand
CGCGCGAGGCGGACGCCCACCTGACCACCGCCGACATCACGGCGCATGAAGCACGCCATGGCCGCATCCCGGCAGGCGCTTGCGTGGCGCTGAACAGCGGCTGGGATGCGCGCGCGGGCGGTGCTGGCTTCCGCAATGCCGATGCCGGAAACGTGCTGCGCTTCCCTGGCTTCCACCCCGATGTCGCGCCACTGCTGCTGGAACGCGGCGTGGCCGGTGTGGCGGTGGACACGCTCTCGCTCGATCGCGGCAGTTCGACGGATTTTGCCTTCCACACGCGTTGGCTAGGCGCAGGGCGTTGGGGCATTGAATGCTTGGCGGGGCTGGGTGGCTTGCCTGCGGTTGGCGCCACGCTGGTGGCGGGCGCGCCGAAGATCGCGGGAGGTACCGGCGGGCATGGGCGCGTGCTGGCGCTGCTGTAGCGCTCAGCGCGGCGGCAATGCCATGCCGGCCGCCGCTGCTGCGGCAGCCCAATCGGGGCCGACGCGCAGGTAGTCTTCGACCACCACCGGCACGAAGCGCGCGACCAGCACATCATCCATGACGGCACGCGCAGCGTTGTCATCGTGCAGGGCGAATAGTGTCTCGCGCAGCGCCGTGACCAGGCGCGCATCGGCAACAGGTGCCGCGACCAGGAAGGGCACCGGCGCCGCATCAGTGGTCTCCAGGATGCGCAGGCCCTGCACCACATCCGGCGCGTGCCGGCGCAGCAGGTCATGCGCGAAGCTGTCCATCGGGCCGATATCGGCCGCCCCTTCGCGCACAGCGCGCGCCACACCCATGGGCGAGATCAGCGGCCCAACGGCGCCGGCAAACGGGAAGTGCTGCGCATAGCGCAACAGGTGGTGGCGCGGCGCGTTGCAGCCGGAATGGCTGTGCTCCACCGTCCAGCCCATGCGGCCGGCGAAGGCATCGGGCAGAGTGTGATACGGCGCGTCCGCGCGCACCACGAAATCGCTCATATAGACAGGCCGGCCGCCGTAGCGCGCGGGCGTCGGCACAGGCGCAGCCAGCGGTATCGGCCGCGGTTCCGCATGCATCGCCCAGGGCCAGCCGCACATGAAGACGCAGCCCATGTCGGGCCGTGCCCATAGCTCATCGATCGGCGTGGGCGCGCTGTGAATGAACGGCCGCAACGCCACGCCCGACAGCGCGATGATGCGCGCGAAGAGGGCATGCCATGCCTCCCGCGCGGGCGGCGCGACATCGTACATCCGCGAACATGCGATGCGTTCCATGCGAACAAGCTTGCCACCGCGCGCGAAACCCTGCGAGCCTTGCCTGGTGGAAGACAATGAACTGCCCCGCGCCAACGCATTGCGCCCGTCGCCGGTGTGGTGGCGCCGTTGGGAATCGCCGACCTGGGGCGTGACGGTGGCGATCTACGCGTGCTGGTTCGCGCTGGTGTGGCTCCATGCGTCGATCCCGTGGCCATTGCTGATGCTGGCCGCGGGCTACGTCCTGGCCTGGCATTTTTCCTTGCAGCACGAGGCGATTCACGGCTGGCGCAGCATCCCGCGCTGGCTGCGCACGGCGGTCGTGTGGCCGCCCATCGGCGGCTGGTGGCCCTTCGAACTCTACAAGCGCAGCCACACGCGCCACCACCGCAACACCATGCTGACCTACCCCGGTGAGGACACGGAATCGCAGTACCACAAGGGCCAGGACTGGTCCGGCTATTCGCCGCTATGGCGCGCCGTGCTGGTGGCCAACCAGACGCTGCTGGGCCGCCTGACGCTGGGTGTCTTCATCCGCCTGCGCAAGCTGGTGATCGTGGAAACGGCCAAGCTCGCGCGTCGCGATTATTCCGATGTGCCGGCCTGGCTTGGCTTCTTTGCGGGGCTTGCTGTCGTGCTGTGGATCGTGGACGCGGCCGGCATGCCGATCTGGCAATACTACCTCTTCATGGTGCTGCCCGGCATTTCCGTGGGCCTGCTGCGCGCCTTCATCGAACATCGCTGGGGCGACACGCCCGGTGAGCGCACCGCCAGCGTCGAATCCAACTGGGTCTTCGGGCTGCTGTTCCTGTGGAACAATCTGCACATTGTGCACCACCTCTACCCGCAGATGGCCTGGTTCGAGATCCCGGGCTTCTGGCGCCGCAACCGCGCGCGGCTGCTCGCGCACAACGACCATTTCGTGTTCCGCGGCTACGCGCAGATCGCGCGGCGCTGGTTGGTCCGTCCCGTCTTCATCCCCGCGCACCCCGTTCGATAAGGAAAACCGCATGCAACGACGTGCATTGATGACCGCCGCATTGGCCGCGCCCCTGGTGGCGCAAGCGCAAACCACCTTCACCTTGCGCTGCCACAGTTTCTCCTCGCCCACCGCGCTGGATCACACGCTGCACCTGGACCGCTGGGCCGAACGCGTCGCCGCGCAATCGGGCAACCGCATCCGCGTCGAGATGTTCCCCGCGATGCAGTTGGGCGGCCAGCCGCGTGACCTGCCGCAACAGCTGGAAGACGGCGTGGTGGACATGGTCTGGACTGTGCCCGGCTTCACCCCCGGCCGCTTCATGGGCACGGAAGGGCTGGAGCTGCCCTTCATGAACACCGGCACCAGCGCGACCATGTCGCAAGCGGCGTTCGAATATGTCTCGCGCAACCTGGCGGACACCGAATATCGCGGCATCAAGATCATCTCGATCCACGCAACCGACCGCGCGCTGATCCACACCAGCCGCCGCCCCGTGCGCACGCTGGAGGATTTTCGCGGGTTGCGCCTGCGCGTCGCGGGCCGCTTCATCGGCGAAGCAGTGACGGCACTGGGCGCCACGCCAGTCGGAATTCCGTTGGGCGGTGTGTACGAGGCCGCATCGCGCAACCAGGTCGATGGCTTCCTGATCAACTGGGCCATCACACACCCTTTCCGCCTGTTCGAAGTGTCCAAGTATCATTCCGAACCACCAGGCCGCGGGCTGTTCCAAGGCATGCTGCTGACGCTGATGAACCAGCGCAGCTATATGCGCC
Organism: Alphaproteobacteria bacterium; assembly: GCA_013298245.1. Taxonomy (GTDB): domain Bacteria; phylum Pseudomonadota; class Alphaproteobacteria; order Acetobacterales; family Acetobacteraceae; genus Rhodovarius. Next base: position 3,346 of record JAAFHD010000219.1, on the reverse strand, counting down.
TGCCGCCCGAATTGCGCGCCGTGATCGACGCGAATTCCGGCGCCGCATTGTCCCGCCAACTGGGCGAAACCTGGGACACGCAAACCCAGCAGGCGATCGACGCCGCACGCGGCGCGGGCAATGAGATCATCGAAATTCCGCCCGCCGAAGTGGCGCGCTGGCGCTCGGCGGTGGCACCCGCCTATGACGCCTGGATGGCCGAAATGGGTCGGCGCAACCGCAATGGCCACGAGCTCTTCGACCAGGTGCAATCCATCACCGCCCGCTTCGGCCGCACCGCTTGAGCACGCAGGAATTCACCGAGGCCGGCGCCCTGAACGCGCCGGCCTCAAGCCCCTTCCCGCGCCTGCGCGCGGCCCTGGAAAACCTGGCCACCGGCGCCGCGCTTTTCGCTGGCGCGCTGTTGCTGGTGGCGGTCGGCGTCACCACCGCATCGGTGCTGCAAGGCGCGCTGTTGAACCGCCCCATTCTGGGTGATTCCGAAATCGTGGAAATGGTGCTCGGCACCGCCGTCGCGCTGTGCCTGCCATTGGCGGAAATGCGCGGCGCGCATGTGCTGGTGGACTTCTTCACGCAGAAACTGCCCGCCCGTGGCATCGCCGGCCTCGACGCCTTCATGCGCGCGGTCTCCGCTGCCGTGGTCGCGGTCTTGGCCTGGCGCCTGGCCGTCGGCGGCTACAACCAATGGGACCGCGAGCGCGAAACCATGTTCCTCGAAATCCCCTTCTGGTGGGGCTATGCGGGGGCCGCGATCGGCATGGTGATCTGGATGCTCTGCGCCGCCTTCATCGCGCTGGAAGCCGCGACAAAGGCCCGCCAATGAGCAACTTCGACATCGGCCTGCTGATGTTCGCAGGCGCCCTTGTGCTGATCGCTCTGCGCATGCCGGTGGGCATCGCGATGCTCTTCGTCGGCGGCGTCGGCTTCGCCGCGATCGGTGGTTGGGACCGGCTTTTCGCCACGCTGAATTCACTGACCTTCAGCCGCTTCTCCTCCTACACACTCTCGGTGATTCCGCTGTTTTTGCTGATGGGCGATTTCGCCACCAAGGGCGGCATGAACCGCGCGCTTTTCCGATGCGCGCGCGCCTGGATGGGCCATTTCCGTGGCGGCCTGGCGGTCGCCACCATTGGCGGCTGCGCGGCCTTCGGCGCCATCTGTGGATCGTCATTGGCGACCGCCGCCACCATGTCGCAAGTCGCCGGCCCCGAGATGCGCCGGCACGGCTATTCGCCAGCACTCGCCACCGGCACGCTGGCCGCCGGCGGCACGCTCGGCATCCTGATCCCGCCCAGCGTGATCCTGGTGATCTACGCGATCTATACCGAGATGAGCATCGGCACGCTGTTCATCGCCGCCGTGATTCCAGGCCTGATCGCCACCGCCGGCTACATGCTGGTGGTGAACATCTACGCCCGCCTGCACCCCGCAGCCGCCCCGCCCGCGCCGCGCGCCGACTGGCGCGAACGCCTGCGCGCAACCGGCGAGGTCTGGCCCGTCGCCCTCGTCTTCATCCTGGTCGTCACCGGCATCTATGGCGGCTGGTTCAGCGCGACCGAAGGGGCCGCGATCGGCGCCGCCGCGACCGGTCTTCTGGCCGTTACCCTCGGCGGCATGCGCTGGCAGGGGCTGAAGGAATCACTGCTCTCCACCACCGTCACCACTGGCCTGATCTTCGTCGTGCTGCTGGGCGCGGAATTATTCAGTGCCGCCCTCGCACTCTCCCGCCTGCCCGCGGAACTCTCAGCACTGGTCGCCGGCTGGGACGTTCCGCCCATCGTCATTCTGATGGGCATTCTGCTGATCTATTTCATCCTGGGCTGCTTCATGGAGAGCCTGGCGATGGTGCTGCTGACGCTGCCCATCTTCATCCCGCTGATGCTCGGCCTCGACTTCGGCATGAACCGCGAACAGGTGCTGGTCTGGTTCGGCATCCTGGTGCTGATGAGCGTGGAGGTGGGGATGATCTCCCCGCCCTTTGGCCTCAACCTCTTCGTCATCAACGCCATGGCGAAGGATGTGCCGATGGGCGAGACCTATCGCGGCGTGCTGGGCTTCGTCGCGTCGGATTTCGTGCGGATCATCATCCTCGCACTGCTGCCCGCGATCAGCCTGTGGCTACCCGGCCTGTGGTAGCCGGCGCGGTTCACCCAGCGTCTGCATAAGCCGGTTTGCCCAGGCGAACATCGCGACGGACGCGAGGATATCCAGGATTTCCGCATCCGCCATGCCATGCGTCCGCAGCGCCGCGACATGCGTCGCCGTGCAGGATGCCGGCGTCGTGGACAGCGCCACAGACGCATCAACAATGGCACGCGACCGCGCATCCATCGGCGCGCTCACACCATCGCGCACCAGGCGTTCCATCAGCGCCGGATCGCCCTTCAACTGCACATAGCGCTGCGCGTGCACCGAGAGGCAATAGGGGCAGCCGTTCAACCGACTCTCCGCACTTGCCGCCAATTCGCGCTCGGCGCGCGACGCGCCGCGCGGCCCATACATGATCGTGTTGAACAGCCGCGAGCGTTGCCGCAGCACCTCCGCTTCCTGCACCAGCAGCAGGTAGTAGTCGCTGGTCTTGGCCTTCGCGTGGCTCTCATCCAACACCGCGATCTGCTCGGGCGTCGCTGTCGCCAAATCCTGCACTGGCACCCATGACGACCATTCCAGACTATCCGCGGTAAACCCGAAATCAGCGGTGCTGGTCGCCCCCTTCGCCGGCGGGCGCGCGCGGCGCGCCGGCGGCTCGCGCGCCGGGTCCAGCAACACCAGCGCATCCATCATCCGCACCTGGTAGCTGACATAGGCGATGAGCTGCGACGCCATGACGATCTCGCGCGGCGCGAGCCCCGCTGCGGTCAGCGCGGCAATGGCATCGGGGCTGGCCAGATGCGGATCAAACGCCAGGAATTCCGCATGCGCGGCAAGTGCCGGGCGCAGCGCACCAGCCCGTGCGGCGTGATGCGCGGCCAGCGGCGCGCATTCATGCAGCCCCGCCACATGCGCGGCCAATGCATGGCGCTCACCCTGCGACAGGCCCGATGGCGCATCGAAAATCGCCGCCTCGCTGCCCGCGCCAGCGGCGCGCAATTCCGGCCGCAGTGCGCGCAGCGCATCCAGATGCGAACCAGGCTCAATACCCAGCAGCGTGTCGATCAGGTCGTTCATGGCGTGTCCCTCGGCACGAAGAATGGCGTGCCTTCCAGTTCCGGTTCGTCGAAGCTTTCCAGCTCTTCGCGCAACGTCAAAAAATCTTCGCGGAAGAAGCCGCGCAGGATCGCGGCCGCCACACGATCGGCACCAATGCTCACCGCCGGAATATCGCTCGCGATGCCGCCAAAGGAAC
>JAAFHD010000218.1 GCA_013298245.1 Alphaproteobacteria bacterium | reverse complement strand
AGTGTTGCGGTCAAGTTCGTCCAGCCAGGCATCGGGCCGGCTGTCCGAGGGCGCGGGCCAATCCCCGCGCGGGGACAGCGCGCCACCGGGGCTGATTTTCGGGCCGTTGGGCACGGCGCTGCGCTTGAACTGGCTGGTGGCGAAGAAGCGATGCAGAAATATACGCAGCCAATGCTTGATGGCCGGTAAATCGTATTGGTGGCGCGCCTCGCCATCGATGCCGCGCGGCCAGCCACCACGGGCAACATCGCCCCAGGCCGATTGCGCCAGGAACGCCACCTTGGAAGGGCGGAACCCCCAGCGCAGCGTGTAATGCAGGTGGAAATCCTGCAATTCATAAGGGCCGATCCGTGCCTCGGTTGATTGCACGGCGCCGGTCGCGTCAGGCGGGACCAGTTCAGGGCTGATCTCGGTGCCGAGGATGCTGTCGAGCGTGACGCACACCTCAGGGCCATATTGCGCGGTGGCGATCGCCCAGCGGATCATGTGCTGGATCAACGTCTTGGGCAGGCCGGCATTGACGTTGTAGTGCGACATGTGGTCGCCCACGCCATAGGTGCACCAGCCGAGTGCGAGCTCCGACAAATCCCCCGTGCCGACCACCAGGCCGCCGGCGTGATTGGCCAGCCGGAACAGGTAATCAGTCCGCATCCCGGCCTGCACGTTTTCAAACGTGATGTCGTATTGCGGCGGGCCGGGATGGCCCAGATCCTTCAGCAACTGCGTGGCCAGCGGGCGGATGTCCACTTCGCGCGCATCCACACCCAGGCCCTGCATCAGCGCCCAGGCATTGCTGCGCGTGCCATCGCTGGTGGCGAAGCCGGGCATGGTGACGGCGATGATATTGGCGCGCGGCAGGCCAAGCCGGTCCATGGTGCGGGCGGCGACAATCAGCGCCTGCGTGCTGTCCAACCCGCCGGACACGCCGATCACCAGTTTTTTCAGGCCCGTCGCAGCAAGCCGCGTCAGCAGGCCGGTGACCTGGATGTTCCAGGTTTCGTAGCAATCCTGGTCCAGCCGTTCGGGCGCGTCGGGCACGAAGGGAAAGCGCGGGATGGCGCGCACCAGCGGCAGGTCCTCGGCCGGCGGGTCCAGCCGGAAGCCGATGCGCCGGAAGGGCTTGGGGTGCGCCATCGCGGCATCGCGAAAGGTGCCGACGCGGCGGCGTTCGGCCACCATCGCCTCCACATCGATATCCACCAGCAGGCGCTGCGCGGTGTCGGAAAAACGCGCACTTTCACCCAGCGGCGTGCCGTATTCAAAGGCGGTCAGCTGGCCGTCCCAGGCGAGGTCGGTGGTGGATTCACCCGCCCCCGCCGCGCAATACAGATAGGCCGCGATGCAGCGGCGCGATTGCGCGTCGCACAGCACACGCCGGTCTTCGGCCTTGCCCACGGTGATCGGGCTGCCGGACATGTTGCACAGCACCGTGGCACCGGCCAAAGCGCCGGCGACAGATGGCGGCATGGGCGCCCAGAGATCCTCGCAGATTTCCACATGCGCCACGAAATCCGGCAGGTCCTCGGCGGCAAACAGCAGGTCGGTGCCGAAGGGCACGTCGTGCCCCGCCAGGCGGATGGTAGCGGCGGGCGCCGCGGCGGCCGGCGCGATCTGCCGCTTTTCGTAGAATTCGCGGTAGTTCGGCAGATAGGATTTCGGCACCACGCCCAGCACCCGCCCGCCCTGGATCGCGACCGCGCAGTTGAACACGGAATGGCCAACCCGCAGCGGCGCGCCCAGCAGCACCAATGGGCGCAGGCCCATGGATGCGGCGGCGACGGCGCCGATCGCGGCCTCGGCCGCTTCCAGCATGGCCGATTGCAGCAACAGGTCTTCAGTGGAATAGCCGGTCATGCCCAGTTCGGGCAGCAGCAGCAGTGCGGCACCCGCGGCGTCCGCCGTGCGCAATTCGGCGATCGCCGCACCGGCATTGGCGGCCGGGTGCGCCAGCGACAGCACCGGCACCGCGAGTGCCGCGCGCACAAAGCCATGGCGGTACAGATTGCCGAAGGGAAGCGTGCTCATCGGCGCGGGTTCAGCCAGCATTGCACGCCATCGCCGAACATGATGCGGCCATATGGCGTGCCCTGCGCGCGGCCCAGCCGATAGGCGAAGATTTCCTGCCAGCCAAGGTTCTGGAACAGGCGCCGCAAATCGCGTTCGATCGCGTCTTCATGGGTGCCGATGTAGATGCGGCGCACCTTCTCGTCCAGCACGCGGGCGGCGGCCAGGCATACCTCGGCTTCGGCGCCCTGCACGTCGATGTCGAGCAGATCGACCATCGGCACATCATGCAACAGGGTGGCCAGGGAATAGGCCGGCACTTCGACGCTGTTCACCCCGGTATCGGCATCCGCGATGATGGACTGGCCATACCAAGCATCGGCGTCACCAATGGCGAAGCGCACCTTGCCATCGCGGCCCGAGACCGCGCCCTGCACCAGGCGGTGCTGCGCGGGGTCCAGGCCGTTGTTGCGGAAATGCTCGACCATCCAGGCATAGTGGCTGGGCTCGGCCTCGACGCCGATGAAATGCGGCGTCAGGTCCTGCCGGCCCATTTGCCGCAAAAGGCCCATCGCATCCATCATCCAGCGGCCATAGCCGGCGCCCAGTTCGACCATGGTGAAGCGGCCGCGCGCGGCGGCGATGGCTTCGGCGGCGCAGACCCATTCGAAATACTCTTCCGAGATCTCGGGCAGCGGCGGTTCGACCAACCCCGGCGGCGGCGCGGCATGGCCTTTGAGGAAACGCAGATCCGTTCGCGTGCCGACCCAGTTCACCGAAAACCCTGAGGGGTTCAGCCCCATCCAGGCCGGCACCGCGGCCAGCGCAGGGTGGTGCTGCATGCCCTCGGCCAGCGGGATGGAAACCGGCGCGGATAATTCCGCGATCGGCCATGGCTGGCCGGGGCCGGCCACCGCTTGCAGTGAGAGGCTGTGCACGGTGATGTCGACTTCCGCATCGGCCCCCACGCCGTTGCGCAGCGCAATGCGCGCGATGTCATCGGGGACGACGCAAAAACTCTCGAACCACGCACCAGTCGTGCCGTCATGCATGAACTGGTGCAGCACAGCCCCCGCCTGGCTGAGCAGCGCAACCAGGATGGGTCCGGCATTGACGGTGATGGCGCCGCGCACGCCGACATGGCCAGGGCCTGGCAGTGGCGCGTCCAGCTCCAGCATGATTTGCCATTGCCGCAGCGGGCCGGCGATTTCCAGCGCGCCGCCAGCGCCGATGCTGAACGCCAGCTCGGGCACCGGAAACACCGCCGTCGCGGGATCGATGTCGAGCCAGGGGCCCGGCGATGGCGGCATGCGCGCTGGCTACTCCGCCGCCTGCGCCAGCGCGGGCGAACGGCGCGCGGGCATCGCCGAATGGCCCGGATTGACCAGCGTGGCCTGCGGCCCGAGGCGCTTGGCATCCACGATGCGCCAGGGGTCCACCACCAGCACCGGGCGATCACCCAGCATGGCGGCATCCAGTGCGGCGAAATCCGGCCAGGGCGTCATCACCACCACAACATGCACAGCGGCGACGGCGGCGGCCAGGCTTTCGGCCGGGATCACCTTGTCGCCCAACACGGCCAGGCCATTGGCCTGCGCCTGCGGGTCAAACACCGTGACGCTGTAGCCGGCATCCGCGAGGCCGAGGCTGACCGCGACACCCTGGCTTTCTTCCACCACCGGCGTGGCCGGCTTGTAGGACAGGCCCAGCACCGCGACATCGGCGCTGCTGTCATGGAACAGGCCGATCACATCCAGGATGCGCTGCACCTGGCGGTGGTTCACCTTGTCGGTTGCTTCCGCCAGGTCGCACACCACGCCAAGCTTGCGCCCCAAGGCCGCGAAGGCCTTGTTGTCGCGCGGGAAGCAGGGGCCGCCATAGCCGATCGCGGGGCGGATATACTTCATGCCGATGCGGCTGTCCGAGCCGATCGCCTCGGTCACCACATTGGCGTCGGCGCCGGGCAGACGGTCGCACAATTCGCCCAGCATATTGGCGTAGCTGATCTTGGTGGTGACGAAGGTGTTGACCGAAATCTTGGCCAGTTCCGCATTGACGAAATTCATCCGCCGATAGACCGGCTTCACGTTGATGCTGTCCCGATACACGTCCGAGAGCAGGGTGCCGGCCTTGTCGTCGTTTTCGCCGATCAGCAGGAAATCCGGGTTCAGCATGTCGCGCACGACGGTGCCCAGCGCGATGAATTCCGGGTTGTAGCACAGGCCAAGATCAGGCCCGACCTGGCGGCCGGATGCCGCTTCCAAAGCCGCGCGAATTTCACCGCCCGTCGAGCCCGGCATCACCGTCGAGGTGACGACGACAATGTGGTAGCTGTCCTTCTGGCGCAGCGCCTCACCGATGGCGCGCACCGCGTTGATGACGAAGCGGTTGGTGAACAGGCGGGCGCGGCCCTTGTCCAGGTGGTCCTGCAATTGCGGTTCATCGACCGGCGCGCGGCCGGCATTGATCGCATCGACGAAGTGGCGATTGAGATCGACGCCGACGACATCAAAGCCCTTGGAGGCGAAAACCGCGGACATGGGCGAGCCGAGCTTGCCCAGGCCGATGACGGAAAGGCGGGGCTTTTCTCGGCCCCAGGTGGCGCTGGCGGTGTAGCTGTCCGGCATGGGGTGCTCCTGATAGGTGGGGCGCCCAGGCGCGACGCCTGGGTGCTTCGATACAAACTGTTCGTCTTCAGCGGAAGGCGATCTTGCCCGGATAGGCTTCGTGAATCGCGATCATCTGGCTCGCGGTCAGCTTGTCGCTGTTGGCGATGACGAGTGCGCCGCGGCCTTCGGCCGAGCTTTTAGCGATGGAGTGCAACTGCCCGGCCGTCATCTGCCCGGCATCCAGCTCCATGGTGGGGCCGGCGGATGCGATCGAGCCGATTTCCGGCGCGCTATGGCCGCCCAGATTGAGGAAGGTGACGCTGCCACCGGCTCCGGCCGCGACCTCGGCGATGTATTTCAGATGTGGCGCGGAATAACCCGCGCCATCAACGACGATGGTCGCGCCGCTGCGCGCGACCTGTGCAACCTCAACGGCCGGCCTGGACCTGATCATGGAAACCGCATCCTTCCTGGTGCCCCTGTCCTGGATGGCGGGGCAATTCCGGCGCTGTGCTTATACCGTGCAGCATATCACCTCAAGCCATCGTGACATCGTTCGTTTTGATGATAGAGAAATAAAGGCAGAAATTCATCATTGGCAGACTGTGAGAGTTAAAATTGTCAATATAGACATAGTAAAATTCCATATCAAATATTTTATGCATACGCAAAAGCATCGATACGATTGAGTTTTCCGACGGCGCGCGCGACCCATCCCGCGCCGCCAATATCTTCGCGCAGCGCAGGCTGGCCAGGAGATTCAGCGACGAACCCCGGCATCAGCCGGCTGGTGCCAGGCGCCAACGCAACATCACGGCATTGTGATGTCCTCCATTTCGATGAAGCTTTTCATTCTTAATGGGGATTTTAGCGCCCTGGTGACGATGTTATGATCACCTCGATGTGACAGCCGCCTTCGCCGGCACCATCCCTGAGGAACGGACCCCGCCCGATGCTTTCGATCGTCGTCTATGGTCGCAATGACGGGCATGGCTACAACCTGCACAAGCGGGCCGCCATCAGCATCAACGGCATCGCCGAAATGCTGGACCAGCCGGGCGATGAAATCCTCTATGTCGACTACAACACGCCGGACGACATCCCGACCTTCTTCGAAGCCATCGCCGATACGTTGACGCCGCGCGCGCGGCGTTTTCTGCGCGTGCTGCGGGTGCGTGAAAGCCTGCACGCACGCATCGCCAGGCGCACCCACCTGGTCGCGGTGGAACCACATGCGCGCAATGTCGCGATCCGGCGGTCAAACCCGTCCAATCGCTGGATCCTGTCCACCAACACCGACATGATCTTCATCCCGCGCGAACCTGGCCTCAGCCTGTCGCGCGCGATCAATGCGCTGCCCGACGGCTTCTACCACGCGCCGCGCTTCGAACTGCCCGAAGGCCTTTGGGAAGGCATGGACCGCGCCGATGGCCCCGGCATCATCCGCGACCTGACCGACTGGTCGCGCCGCTTCCACCTGGATGATGTGGTCTATGGCAACCAGAACATCATCTTCGACGGCCCCGGCGACTTCCAGCTTTTCCTGCGCGAAGACCTGTTCGCGATCGACGCCTTCGACGAGGAAATGATCCTGGGCTGGCATGTGGACAGCAACATCGCCAAGCGCATGCGCCTGTTGCGCGGCGATATCCTGACCGCGGGCCATATCCTGAAGGGCTATCACTGCGACCACACCAAGCTCGCTTCCATCTACCACCGGCGCGA
>JAAFHD010000217.1:2643-6343 GCA_013298245.1 Alphaproteobacteria bacterium | reverse complement strand
CGGTCCGGACAAGCCGGACCTTGGGGTTCTGGAAGACGGCCCCGCCATGGCACAGGAACAGAGCTGATGCTGAGCCGCACTGCCGACAGCCTGTTCTGGATCGGGCGCTACACCGAACGTGCCGCCAACCTGGCGCGGGGCTTGGCCGTCACGCGCCGCATGGCCACACTTTCGGTCGGCGATGAGGCCGATGAATGGCGCAACCTGCTGGTCGCTTCGGGCGGGGAAGCCGCCTTCAAGGACCGCGCCATCACGCCGGATGCGGCGATCGATTGGCTGCTGCGGGACCCGAAGAATTCATCATCCATCCTGTCCTGTTTCGAGGCGGCGCGACAGAATGGCCGCGCGGTGCGCACCGCGCTGACCACCGACATGTGGGGCGCGCTGAACGAGACCTGGAACCGCCTGCGCAAAATGGACCTGGCGGAAACCGAGGGCGAGCGACTGCCCGAATTCCTGGAATGGGTGCGCGAGCGCGTGCTGCTGTTCAACGGTGCCGCACAGGACACCATGCTGCGCGGCGAAAGCTGGCTGTTCGTGCAGCTGGGTACGGCGCTGGAACGCGCGGACAACACGGCGCGGTTGATTGATGTGCGGCACCAATGGCTGGCCGGGGACGGTGCCGTGGAACACGCGCATTGGCAGGCGGTGCTGGCGTCGCTGTCGGCCACGCGCGCATATCAATGGGTGTTCCGCGACCGGCTTTCGGCGCGGCGCATCGCGGAGCTGGCGATCCTGCGCCCCGAACTGCCGCGCAGCCTGGTCGCCTGCTTCGGACGCGTGGACGAATTGCTGACCGCGATCGCGGCCATGCAGGGCGGGCGGCGCGGTGAATGCCACCGGATGGCGGGTGCCATGCACGCGCGCATCGCCTATTCGCGGCTGGATGACATCCTGGCACTCGGCCTGCACGAATTCCTGACGCGGATCATCGAGCGGACGGCCCGGCTGGGAAGCGAGGTCGAGCGCTTCTACATCGACGCGGAGCGCTGACAGGCGGCGAGCCAGGCATGGCGCAGCGCATCACCCAGCGCGCGACCGAAGCGTGGTGCGTCCATGAGCGGTGATGCCTGCAGGCGCGGGCGCAAGCTGGCGCGCAGCGCGGCCAGTGCGGGCAGGTTGGAGGCGGCGGCGACGGCGCGGGCGACATAGCCAGCCCGGTCATGCGCGACCCAATCCGCCATGCCCATATTGGACAAGTGCGACACCGCGTGGCGCCCGGCGAAGGATGTGCCGGCCATGGCGACGAGGGGGGCGCCCATATACAGCGCCTCGATCGCGGTCAGCCCGCCGGCGTAGGGGAAGGGGTCGAGCGCGATGTCGACCTGGTTGTAGCCGGCGAGCAGTTCCTCATGCGGCGCGGGGCCGAGCAGGTCGACGCGTTCAGCATCAAGGCCATGCGCGGCGGCGCGTTGGGTGAAGGCCTGGCGTGTCGCCGCATCGCCCAGCGCGTGGGTGCGGAGCACCAGGCGACTGGCGGGGGTTGCGGCCATGATCTCGGCCCAGGTCGCCAGCACATCCGGCGTGACCTTGGAGAGATTATTGAAGCAGCCGAAGGTGATGTGGCCGCGCGACAGGGCCGGCAGCGGGCCGACCGCAGGCGCCCAGGGGGGTGCAGTGTAGCACACATAACCATGCGGCAGGCGCAGCAGGCCTTCGGTGTAGAGCGCCTCACTGCCCTCGGGCGTTTCGAAGTGGTCGGTCAGCACCCAGTCCATCGCCGGGACGCCGGTGGTGGAGTGCTGGGCACCCACCCACTTCACCTGAACGGGTGCTGCGCGGCGCGACAATGCGCTGGCACGGCCACCTTCGCCATGGCCGCCGAGATCAACCAGGATATCGGGCTGTTCTGCACGAATGGCCGCGACAAGTGCGGCGTCATCCAGCGGCGGCAGGTCGTGCCAGGCGTCGGCCGAAGCGCGATAGCGGCGCGCCAGCGGGTCATCCATCCGGCGCAGCGAAAAGCAATGCACATCGAAGGCATCACGCGGCAGGGCTTCGATGCCGGCCAGCGTCAACCAACCGACAGGGTGCCGCCCGAAGGCGGAGGAGAGAAAGCCGACACGCAGCCGCCGTGATGGATCGAAGCCGGGTGCGTGGTGCAAGGGGATGGGTGCCGGCAAGGCGCGGCCCAGCGCGGCGGCCGTCTGGTGCAAGGCCGCGCCGTCACCCGCGCGCGGATGATAGGGCTGCACGCTGAGCCGGCCATAGAAGGTCGCGTGGCTGGGCTCGGCATCGGTCCAGCAGGCCAGCGCCGCATCTTGAAGGCCTTGCGCGTTCAGCACCAGCGCCAGGTTGCCGCGCAGCGCGATGTTCGGGCCAAGGTCGTGGATCGCGGCTTCAAGCGTCATGCGCGCTTCGCCCAAGCGGTGCAGCTTGAAGAGGGTCGCGCCCAACTGCGTGCGGAGCGCGACATCCCACGGGCGCGCCGATAGTGCGGACTGCAACAGCGGCAGCGCTTCCTGATGCCGACGCGCAAGGGCCAGGCGCTGTGCGAATTCCGCCAGCATGTCGGGATCATCGGCCGAGAGCAGCGTGGCGATGCGAAGTTCCGCGAGGCCCTGTGCTTCATCGCCAGCGGCCAATAACGCAATGCCGATCGCGGCATGCCATGGCCAGGTTTGCGCGGCGCCCTCCAGGCCCTGCCGCAGACGCGCCAATGGCACGCGTTCGGCCGCGATTCGGGCCGCGGCCACGCCACCTTTGTCCAGCGCGGCCAGCGCGTCGTCTCCCGCGATGGCGAGGCGAAGCGTGCGGATGCCGCGATCCTCCGGCGCCAGGAGCAGCGCGGTGTCGATCAGTGACAGGGCAAGATCGGGACGGCCCGCGTGGTCCTCGATGGCGGCAAGGCCGACGAGGCTCATGACATGGGTGGGGTCACGCGCCAGGGCGGCGTCGAATTGCGTCCGGGCGCGGGCATGTTCGCCGCGCTGCGCGGCGATCTGGCCCAGGCGGAAGCACGGTTCAGGCAATTGCGGCAATGCCTGCGCGGCGGTGAGCAGATGCGGCTCGGCCTCGGCGGGGCGGCCGAGATCCACCAATGCCATGCCAAGGTTGAGGCGCGCGAGGTCGGCATCCTCGCCGCTCGCGATGCAGTCGCTGAGCAGCGGCAGCGCGCGTTCGGCCTGGCCTTCGGCCAGCGCCATGATCGCCTGACGGAAGGGCGCAATATGGTTCACGCGCGACCACCCGAGCGGCGTGCCGCGACCAGGAAGCCGGGAACGGGCATGTCCTTCTCCAGCCGCAATGCCTCCGGCCGGAGGATGATGACGTCGAGATCCGCTTGCGCGAGTGCTGCGCGCAGCCCGGCCTCACTGTGGCGGTAGCGGCCCGTTTCGGTCAGTATCCAGGGCTCGGGGCCAGCGTGTTCTTCCAGGGTGAAGAGGCAAAGCCCATCCGGGCCAAGCCTGGGTGCGATCAACGTCAGGCTCGGCGCGATGTCGCCAAAGTAACAGAAGACATCAGCCGCGATCACCGCATCGTATTGGGTGCGATCGGCGACGAGCGCGGTGTCCAGGCCTTCCTGGCGGAGTTCGGTGTAAATCCCCTTGTCGGCGGCACCGCGCAGCATGCCGGCCGAGAGATCAACCCCTACCAGACGGCCCTGCTGCACATCATGCAGCACCACGCCCACAAGGCCGGTGCCACAGCCGAGATCCAGCACATCGCCCACCGGACGTTCAGGCGAAAGCCCGGGTCG
>JAAFHD010000217.1:0-2633 GCA_013298245.1 Alphaproteobacteria bacterium | reverse complement strand
AGCATCAGGCCAGGCACGCGATAGCCCAGGCCCAGCAATGACGCCTCGAACCCGGCGGCATAGCCATCGAAGAGATGCGCAACATAGGCATCGGTCGCGCGTTCGGGCTGCGCAGCGCCGGCGGTGGCCGCCAGATGCGCGATGTAGCCGTCCTGCGGCGCCAGCCGATGCGCGGCTTGCAGATGCGGACGCGCAGCGTCCATCTCGCCCATGCGGATCAGCGCGTGGGCCAGCATGCTGTGCAGTCCGGCATCGGCGCCGAACAGGTCGAGGCCCATGCGCGCAGCCGTCACCGCATCCGCGGGCGCACCGCGCGCCATGGCGGCTTGCGCCTGCATGCCGATGGCCTGGCGCCGCGCGCCGTTCGGCAAGCCTGGCTGGGCCAGCAGAAAGCCCAACAATTCCTCGGCGGGTGCGACGCGTTGCGCGCGCAGGAATGCATCCGCCAGGCGCAGCACGGGGGCCGCCTCGTCGGGCGCGTCGTGCCAGACCTCGGCGAAGATGGCGATCGCTTCGTCATGCTGGCCGTCTGCCAGCAACGCCTGCGCCAAGGCCGTCCGCGCTGCGCTGTCGCGCGGTGCGGCATGCACTGCATTGGCGGCATCGCACATGGCAGCCTGCACATCGCCGGCGATGCCATGCGCGCGGGCGCGCAGTGTGAGCGCCAGATGGCAGTCGGGTTCAAGGGTGAGCGCGGCATCAGCCGCGACCAGCGCCGCTTCATGCAGGCGCAAGTCCAGCCGCGTTTCCGCGAGCGCCCGCCAGCCGGCGGCGCTGGGTGCGGCGCCATTGGCCACTTCCAGCAGGCGCAGCGCTTCATGCGCGTGGCCCGCTTCCATCAACCGCTGGCCCTCGGCCAGCAGGCGCGCCGCCATCGGCGCGCTGGACCCGGCATCCTGCCGGGCAATGAGATGTGGCATGGTCAGCTCCAGAGTCCGGCGGCGACTTGTTCGTTCATCTCCGCGATGAAGGTGAGATCAGGCGCTTCGGCATCGCATTCGCGCAGCACGGCGCGCGACAGGCCGGCAAGCTGCGCGCGCAACCCCTGCGGCAGTTGGTTGCCCGGATCGAGCACGGCCATCAGCACGGCATCCCACAGGCGGCGATTATCGGCGACCGCGCGGGCCTGCACGAGCGGCCCGGGATCGGTCATCGCTTCCTTGATGGAGCGCGTCGCGCGGGCGAAGACCTCGGCCTCCATCTGTTTCGCGGTGCGGCGCTGGCGGTATGCGGCGGCGCCATTCGGGGCGGGTGCCGCCATGCTGGCGGCGGTGAGCGCATGGGACATGGGGGGAATGGTTCCTCAAAATGAAAAGGGGCCGGCATCCTGCCTGGCCCCCTGGTGCATCAACGGAACAGGCTTTGCAGAACCGACGGTGCCTGGTTGGCGATACCCAGCGCCTGGCTGCCGAGCTGCTGGCGGATCTGCAGGGACTGCAGCTTCGCCGACTCCTTCGCCAGGTCCGCATCCACCAACGCGCCCATGCCGCCTTCCATCGCGTCGATCTTCTTCTTGTTGAAGCCGATCTGCGTATCGACAAAGCGCGTGGCACTGCCGAAGTTGTTGAGCTGCGTGAGCGTATTGGTGATGGCGGTGGACACCTTGCCAGTCGCCGTCAGGGCGCCGGCGGCATCGCCCGCGGTCCAGCCATTGGCGGCCGAGATCTCGTTGAAGATCCCAGCGATCGCGTCATAGGCCGCGACCGAGTAGTTGTCGCCGCTGGCGTTGGTCACGACCTTGACCGTCGCACCGCCGGCATCAACCATGTTCCGGCCGTTATAGTCGGCGCCGGTGATGAAGGCCTTGATGTTGTTCGTCAATTCCTTCACCTGAGTCTGGTACTGGGTGCGCTGTTCGGAGGTGATCGCACCATCCGCCAGCTTCACGGTCAGTTCCTTCATCTTGGTGAGCGAGGTGGAGACATTCTCCAGGCTCGCGCGCGTCACATCCAGAAGGCCCTTGGCGCCGCCCAGCTGCTCGTTGGCCGAAGTGGTGCCGGCGATCTCACCGCGCACGCGCTCGGCCACCGCGAAGGCAGCGCCGTCATCGCGGCTGTCGGCCACGCGAAGACCCGTGGAAACCCGCTTCTGCACGGTCGACAATTCTTCGGTCGTGCGGTTGAGGGACTGCAACGCCACCTGGGCGCCGATGTTGGTGATGATGCTGTTCATGGTCATCGAAGTTTTTCCTCGCCGATGGATAATGGGGTGAGGGTTTTCCTCGGGGTCCAGTCGCGGGCCGGCTTGGCCACGGGCGCATCATGCGCGTGCCTTCTGAACAGGCAGTAAACGCAATGGTCGGATTTTTCTTGCGCCAACCGCCCGCTTGCGCGGCAGGGACATTACGGGCATGTGCCCCCCGATCAGTGCGGAGGATCGCATGCGCCTTGCTGTCTTGAAGGAACGCCGTGGCGGGGAAACCCGCGTGGCCGCGACGCCGGAAACGGCGAAGAAATTGGCGGCTCTCGGCTGCAAGGTCGTGATCGAGGCGGGTGCGGGCCTGGCCTCGGGCTACCCGGATGCGCTCTATGCCGATGCGGGTGCGGAAATCGCGCCGGATGCGGCGGCCGCGCTGTTCGGCGCGGGCATCGTGCTGAAGGTGCGCGCGCCGCTTACCGCCGGTGAGGGCGAAA
>JAAFHD010000216.1 GCA_013298245.1 Alphaproteobacteria bacterium | reverse complement strand
CATCGGTGAACAGCTCCCGCAGCACCGCATGCGGCACGCGGCCATCGATGATGACAGCCGCCTTCACGCCGCGCTCGATCGCATAGATGCAGGTCTCCACCTTCGGGATCATCCCGCCTGCGATCCAGCCCGCGGCGATGCCGGCCTTCACTTCGGCGACTGTCATCTCCGGCACGAAGGTGCCGGTCGCGTCCTTCACGCCGGGCACATCGGTCAGCAGCAGCATGCGTTCCGCGTTCAGCGCACCAGCCACGGCACCTGCCACGGTATCCGCATTGATGTTGTAGGTGACGCCGTCCGCACCCACGCCGACGGGCGCAATCACCGGAACGATCGCCGCACCGATCATCAGCTTCAGCACGCGCGTATCCACCGCCTCCGGCTCACCCACCAGGCCGAGGTCCAGCACGCGTTCGATATTGCTGTCCGGGTCCTTCACGGTCCGTGTCACGCGCCGCGCGCGGATCAAATTGCCGTCCTTGCCCGAGATACCCACCGCCATCGCACCCGCACGCGTGATGGCCGAAGACACCTGCTTGTTCACCGTGCCAGCCAGCACCATTTCCACCACTTCGACCATGGCTTCATCGGTCACGCGCAGGCCCTGCACGAAGGTCGACTGCACGTTCAACCGCTTCAACATGGAATTGATCTGCGGCCCGCCGCCGTGCACCACCACGGGCTTGATGCCCACCTGTTCCAGCAGCGCGATGTCGCGCCCGAAGGCGAGTGCGTTTTCTTCCTCGCCCATCGCGTGGCCGCCGTATTTCACCACGACGATCTGCTCGTCATAGCGCTTGAGATAGGGCAGCGCGCCGGAAAGCGTTTCCATCTGCGCCTGCTTGGCATCTGACATGCGTTGATCCTCGCGTTTACGCGTTCTGTGAAGCGGCGACGCGGGGTGGTCAAGGCGGGCCGCCGGGTCCAGGGTTTCCGCAAGGGGAGGACATGCTCATGCAACGACGCCACCTGTTATCCGCCATCGCGGCACCCGCCTTGGCACAAGCCCAATGGCCCGAACGCCCACCGCGGATGATCGTCCCGTTTGCCGCCGGCAGTTCCACCGACCAGGTCGCGCGCCTGATCGCTGCGCGTTTGTCGGAAGAACTCGGCCAGCAGATGGTGTTGGAAAACCGCGCGGGTGCCGGCGGGCTGCTGGCATCCCAGGCGGTCGCGCGCGCCGCCCCTGATGGCTACACGCTGCTGTTCGGCGGCTCGGGCAGTGCGGTGGTCGCGATGATGACGCGCGACCCCGGCTATGACCCAATGACCGACCTGATGCCGATCGCAAGCTTCGTCGCCAACCCCGCATTGCTGGTGGTGCCGGCCGCCAGCGCCATTCGCAGCATGGATGATCTGGTGGCCGCGGCGCGCGCGAAGCGTGGCGGGCTGTCATTCGGTTCGGGCGGTGTGGGCACGCCCGCGCATATGGCCGGCGCCGCGCTGGTGGCACGCCTTGGCATCGAGGCGCAGCATGTGCCGTATCGCGGCGCCAACGAAGCAGCACTCGCGGTCGAACGCGGCGATGTCGATTTCGCCTTCGCCATCGTGAACATCACGCTGCCCGGCGTGCGCGCCGGCAATTTCCGGCCGCTGGTGCTGTCGGGTGCCGCGCGCTCGCCCCTGCTGCCCGGCGTGCCCTACCTGGCCGAGATCATCCCCGGCATGCTGCCGATCACCGCCTGGGTTGCGATGATGGGCCCCGCGGCACTGCCCAGCGCCATCGTCATGCGCCTGCACAATGCCGCAACCCGCGCGCTGGACGACCCAAATTTCGTCCAGCGCCTGACCGCCGATGGCGGCGAGATCGTGCGCTTCGCCACACCCGCCGCGCTGGCCGAACACTGGCGCGCCGAGGTGCCGCGCCAGCGCGAATTGCTGCTGCTGTCCGGGGCGCGCGCGGAATGATCGCGGCATGGATGGCGCAATACGACACGCTCGGCGAACCGCGCTGCGGCAGCGCCGATGATGCCCACGCCGCCGCCTGGCTGCGCGATGCCGCAGGCGCCGATGCGACGCTGCACGCTTGGCCGGTGCGGCGCATCGTGGCGCGCAACTGCTGGGTCGAATTGGACGGCGCGCGCATCGCCGCCGAGCCGCTATTCGACGCCCCACCCCTGTCAGGCCCGGTGGCGGGCGCACTTGGCGCCTTCGGCACCGACTGCTCGGTGGGGTGGGAAAAGGTGCACCCGGGCGGCGCATCGCTGCCCGGGCAATCCATCGCGCAGCGGCGTGCCGCATCCACCCATGCCGCGATCATTTTCGCCACCGGTGATGCCGGCATCGCGCCACTGAATGCCCCGCACTTCCCCGATGTGTTCGGCCCGCCGGTGGTGCAGGTGGCGGGCGATGCGGCACCCCGCCTGGAAGCCGCACAGCGCGTGCGCCTGCTGTCGGACTACGTGCGAGAGGACGCGCAAAGTGCCAATGTCGAAGCCACCTTGAAGGACGCGCCCGATGCGCTGGTGCTGACGCCGCGCACATCCTGGTTCACCTGCACGGCCGAACGCGGCGGCGGCATCGGCATCTGGCTTGACCTGCTGCATCGCCGCGCGGCCGCGCATTTCCTGGCAACCGGCGGCCACGAACTGGGGCATCTGGGGCTGAAGCAGGCGATGGCGCGCGGCCTGCCGAAAGCGCGCCTGGTGCTGCATCTCGGCGCCAATCTGGGCTGTGCGGGGGATGCGCGGCTGATGATCCGCAGCCACGATCCGGGCCTGGCCGAAGCGCTGGCCACGGCACTGGCCGATGCCGGCTATCCGCGCGATGCGATCACCGCCAACCCACCCGGCCCGGTGGGTGGCGAGGCGCATGAAATCGCCCATGCCGGGCTGCCTTTCCTGTCGATGATCGGCGCCAATCCGCATTTCCATGATCGCGCGGATCGCTTGGCAAACCTCGATGTCGCGCGCGTCGCGTTGATGTCCGAAGCAGCGGCAAAGGTGATCAGCGGAACAGATGCGGCACCACGCGAGAGGCATCGCGCATGATGCGCTCGCGCCCTTCGCGCAGGATGATGCCGGCGGTTTCGCTGCCCACCACCCAGCTGCCGATCACCGCATTCCAGCCATCGCGCGCGGGCAATGGCGCCAATGCCTGGGTGATGAAACGCGCCTCTTCGGCGCCGTAATCGCCAGGCGTTTCCTCGGCCAGACGGCCTTGCGCGAACAGCCGGATATTGGCGCCCTCGCGCCCAAGGCACGGCTTTTCCACCGCATCGGCGCCACCCATGCGGCCCATCCGCGCGGGCAGGATATGCGCGTGGTCCGGGAATAATTCATGCAGCGTCGGCAGGATCGCCTTGTCCGACAGCAGCGCCTTCCAGGGCGGTTCCAACACCCCCGCCACATCACCCGCCAGCGCGCGACCAAACCCATCCTCGCGCGCCCATTCCCACGGATAAAGCTTGTGCAGGAAGCGGATATGCCCGCCTTCCTCATCGACAAAACGCTTGCCGTCCCAGCCGATTGCGGCCAGGTCCAGCGCGCGCGTCGGCAGCCCCGCCTGTTCCGCCACATCCCGAAAATAGGTGGAGTGCAGCCATTCCTCCGGCTGGTCCGCATAGGCCGCGAAATGCATCCCCACATCGCCGATCAGCGATTTGAGCCAGCCGAAACGCGCGAGCAGTTTCTCGTGCAGCGCATTGAACTGGTCCGCATCGGGCGCGACATCCTGCAGCCAGTACCACTGCGCAACCGCAGTCTCGATCGCCAGCGTCGGCGTATCCGCGTTGTATTCCAGCAGCGATACGCGACCCGTCGCGTCATCGAAGGACAGATCCATCCGCCCCATCAACGCCGGATCACCACGCCGCCAGCTGGCCTGCACGCATTGCGCGAACCAATCGGGCAGCGCGAAGCGATCGCGCAGCAATGCGGGCGCGCGATTCACCACATGGTCCACCGCATCCAGGCAGCGCGCATGCAGCTCGGCGGTCGCGTCATCCAGCACGTCGATCTCGGCCGCGCTGAATTCCCAATACGCGCCTTCGTGCCACCACAGCCCGCCGCCAGTCGTGGGCGGCGCGCCGTCGGAATGATAGGCCAGCCCGACGCGTTCAATGCGCGCCTGCCAATCAGCGCGCGGCGCGATCTCCCGCCTTTGCATCAGCTGGAGACAGAGGCGAAGCCGCGCCCGGCCGCACCCAGCCCACCGCGCGCCACCGCTGGCGAAGCCGGCCCCGCCAGCGCATTGGCGCCCGCCGTGCTGGGTGCCATCGCGCGCGCGGCACCACTGCCGTCACTGCTGCCCATATGCGTGCCGCCGAACCAGTAGTTGACGCGCGACGAGGTGCCCGAACTGGAGGTGCTGCTGCTGCGCTGCGCCGGGCATTCCGGCGTGGGCTGCGCGCCAGGCGGGCAATTCGGCGCGCGCCCGCCATAGACCGGCAGCACCGGGCGCGAACCATCAGCCAGCGCACGGCCCAACAGCACGCCCGCCATCACCGGCACGGCGTAGCTGATGATGCCGGGCTTGCCGACTTCCTCGCAGCGCCCGCCCGTCTCCGCCTCGCAGCGCGCGGTGTCGGGGAAGCGCGGAGCGGTCGCCAGATGCGTCGCGCGTGCCTCGGTAAACGCCGTGGCGCAGGCCGCCTGGCCATCGCTGCCAAAGGCCTGCGTGCAGGCTTCGGTGCTGCTGTAGACGGTCTCACCAGCAGGCGGCGCCTTGCTGCAGGACACCATGGCCAGCGATGCGGCCGAGAGCAGCGTCAGATGCACGGCGGTGGAACGGCGCATCGCGGGTCCCCTTCAGTGCAGCATCGTGGCAGCGTTGATGATGCCAGCCGCCAGCGCGATCACGCCCACCAGCACGCCGGATGCCAATTCGCCCGCCTCGATCCGCCCGCGCAGCCCCGGCCCCAACACCAGTCGCGCCACACCCAGCGCCAGCAATTGCACCAGCAACCCGATCACCGCCCAGATCAACAAATCGGCGCGGCTGTTGGCACTGGCCATCACGCTGGCCAGCACCAGCGCATAGCCCAGCAGCGCGCCGGAATACCCCACGGCCGCGGCCAGGTTGCCCTCGCGGATCAGGTTCAGTTCATGCCACGGCGTCACCCGATGATAGACCCAGCCGAAGGCCGCCAGCAGCGCCGCCGCGATGGGAAACCAGGTCAGAAACGCTGGCAGCGTGGAGAAATATTGCAGCATCCGCGCATGCTGCCTTCAGAACAATTTCGGCGCCACGAATTTCACGAAACCGGGACGTTCACCGATCCGTGCGTACCACGCCGCCAGCGCCGGAAAGGCGGGCTGGCCGGCCTGCACCTCGGCCCCGAACCAGCGCCGCGCGAAGCAGCCAAGGGCGATATCGGCGATGGTGAAATCGCCTTCCAGGAAGGGCCGCCCATCGGCGAACAGGCGGTCCAGGATGGCCCAGCATTCCGCGCTGGACTTCACCGCCGCATGCACCAGGCCCATGTCGCGCGTTGCATCCGGCGTGCGCACCATCTGCCAGAACAGGTTGCGTTCGGCCGGTGACAGCGTGGAGAGCTGCCAGTCCATCCAGCGATCCACGCCCGCACGCCTGGCGGGTGCCGCGGGGTAGAGCCCGCCCGCATCGCCACCCGCGCGCAGGCACAGATACCGCATGCAGGAATTGCTCTCCCAGATGATGGCGCCGTCTTCCTCGATGGTGGGGATGCGGCCATTCGGGTTCATCGCGCGATAGCCAGGCGTGTCCACCACGCCATGTTCCATGCCGGCATCGCGGCGTTCGTACGGCGTGCCCAATTCCTCCAGGCACCACAGCACCTTCATCACATTCGCACTGTTGGCGCGGCCATGTACGATCAGCATCGGGCGATCTCCTTCGACCCACAGCCTGCACCCGAACGCGCGCGCGTGGTAGGCAGCCGCCGTGCCCCGCCCCGCCTGGATCATTCTCGCTTCCACCCTGCCCTTCCTGGCGCTGGTCGCGCTGTCATGGCCGGCCGCCCTCGACCCCGGGCTGTTCGCCGATGACCTGAAGTGGTTCGCGGCCGCGGGCAACTACCGCTCCAACCTGGAACGCGAGGCGCGCTGGCTGGTCTATTGGTGGAACACGCAGCTTGGCCTCGCACCACCATTTCTGTCCTTCACGCTGTGCTGGGCGCTGTGGTGCCTGGCCTGCGCGGGGGTGGCGGATGCCGTGCTGCGCGGCTGGCGCATGGCGCTGCTGGCCGCCGCCTTGGCCGCCAGCCCCGGCGCCATCTCCTTCCTGATGTGGCCGACGACGACACTGCCCGCGATGCTGCTGCTGGCCGGCGCGGTGGTGCTGCTGCGCGTCTGGCCTGGCCGCGCCTGGCCAGTGCTGGCGGGCGCTGCGGCCCTGGTTCTGGCGCACCAGTTGCTGGCCATGCTGCTGG
>JAAFHD010000215.1 GCA_013298245.1 Alphaproteobacteria bacterium | reverse complement strand
CCAATCGTTACGATACCAGAACGTCTGCATAATGCCAAGGATCCAGAAGACCTTGCCGTGATCCTTCATGAACATCGCGCGCGCTGTCGCCAGCTCGCGCACGTCACCGGTTTGCAGCAGTTTCGCGGCCGCCACCGCCGCCAGGCGGCCGCCCAGCATGGCGTAGTAGATGCCCTCGCCGCTCGCGGGCGCAACCACGCCCGCGGCATCGCCCGCCAGAACAACATCACGCTTGTTGTCCCAACGCTTCAGCGGCTTAAGCGGGATCGGCGCGCCTTCTTTACGAAGGGTGCGCCAGCCGGTCATGCCAAGCCGCCCGCGCAGATCGCCGATCGAACCACGCAGCGAAAAACCCTTCCGCGCGCTGCCGGTGCCGATGGAGAAGGTCTCGCCATGCGGGAAGACCCAGGAATAGAAATCGGGCGAGTATTTGCCTTCATACAGCACGTCACAGCGCCGCCCATCCCACGCCTTGTCGCGCGGCGTCTCCACAATCTCATGATAGGCAAACACGCATTTCGGCTGCTTCTGATCCGGGATCGCCTGCGCCGCCACCTGGCTGCGCGCGCCATCCGCACCGATCACGCAGCGCGCGCGCACCGCGATGCGATCGCCGCCACCTTTCGGCGTGTACTCCACCACCGCCAGGCCTTCCGGATCGCGCCCCAACTGCTCGAAATTCCCACGCCGCCACACCGCGCCATTCAGCGCCGCACGCTCGCGCAGCCACTCATCAAAATGCTCGCGATCGACCATGCCAACATAGCCGTTCTCCACCGGCATATCGACCTCGCGGCCCTTGGGCGAGATGATCCGCGCGCAGTTCACGCGCGCCACGATCTGGCTGTCGGGGATGTCGAAATCGCGGATCGCCCGCGGTGGTATCGCGCCACCACAAGGCTTGATGCGCCCCGCCTTGTCCAGCAGCAGCACATGGTGCCCCGCACGCGCCAGATCATCGGCAGCCGTCGCACCCGAAGGCCCGCCGCCAACCACGATCACATCGAAGGTTTCCATCATGCGCGCACCCCTTCCGGAACGGCGCGGCGCGGATCAGCGCCGACGCGATAGGCAAGAATGGCGGCGGCGAGAAACACCATCGCCTCCACCACGAACACAAGGCCATAGGCAACGGGCGCATTGCCGGTGACGGCGCGCCCCACATCGACCAGCACCGTGCCGAGCAGGCCGCCGAGGCCGAAAGCGATGGCCTGCGCGGCACCCCAGAGGCCCATGCGCATGCCCGCACGTTCCTCACCGTCACGACCTGCGAGTTGCATCATCGAAGCGATGGCGGCAGCGGCGAATGCGCCATTGCCGATGCCCAGCAGGAAGAAGCCCGCGCCCAACGGAAAACCAGGCCGCGCGCCAGCCAGCACTGCCAGCACCAGTGCGGAAAACACGCAGCCCCCGACGCGCCACGCACGCAGCGAACCGAAGCGCCCGCGCCCCAACGAACCGGCCAGTGCGACCAGCACCATGCCGAGTGCCACGCCCGCATGCTGCTGGCCCGCGAGCGCGGTGGACTGCCCGATGGTCAGGCCGAAGACTTCGCCCGCGAAGGGCTCCAACACCAGGTCGGCGGTGGCGTAAGCGAACATCGAGACGAAGACGAAGATGGTGAATTGCCGCGACGCTGCCTCCGCCCAGACATGGCGCAACGCATCGCGGAATGGCACATCGGCCCGGGCCTTGGCGCGCATGCCGGTCTCCACACCCCAGACCGCGACAGCGGCCAGCGCGAAGGCTGCGGCGCAGATGCCCGACACCACGCCGAGCAAACGTTCGGGCGAGAAAGGATCCAACAGCCGGCCCGCAATCGTCGCGGTGATCGCAAAGCCCGCAATCATCATCAGCCACACGATGGTGCCGGCCGCCGCACGGCGCGCTGGCGCAACTTCCGCCGAGAGCAATGTCAGCAATGCGGTGCCCGCCGCGCCGACGCCCGCACCCACCAGCAGGAAGGCCAGAACCGACGCCACAGTGCCGATCAGAAAACCACTCGCGAAAAGATTGGTGGCCAGCGCCGCACCCGCGCCACCCAGCGCCAGCACCGCCATGCCACCAATGATCCAAGGCGTGCGCCGCCCGCCGGTATCGGCGCCATGCCCCATGCGCGGGCGCAGCAATTGCATCGCGTAGTGGATACCGACCAGCAGCCCTGGCAGCGTCGCCGGCAGCGCCATTTCCACGACCATCGCGCGATTGATGGTGCTGGTCGTCAGCACGACGATCGCACCCAGCGCCGTCTGCACCAGGCCAAGCCGGAAGATGCCGAACCAGGAAAGACCCTGCGTCATGCCGGCATGCCCCGCACCGCAAAGGCCGCGACCATCATGCCGATGACAGACAACAACACGCCCACCGCATTGTACCAGGGCGCCTGGCCGCGCGGGTCGCGCAGCAAGCGTGGCATGGCAAGGAATTGCGCCGCCAGAAGGCCTGTCACGGCCAGCGCATGCCAGGGCGCGCCCCAATGCGCGAGCAGCCCGATCACCACCACCTGCGGCAGCGCCATGAACCAGCAGGCGACGCGCGCGGCGCGTTCGGGCCCCAGCTGCACGGGCAGGGAACGCACGCCCATGCGCTTGTCGCCCTCGATCGACTTGAAGTCGTTCAGCGTCATGATGCCATGCGCGCCAAGCGAATAGAGACCGGCCAGCGCGAAGATGTGCCAATGCGGCGCGTTGCCGCCCAGCATGACGGCCGCACCCGTCACCCAGGCGAGCCCTTCGTAGCAGACGCCACAGGTCAGGTTGCCCCACCAGCCATCCGCCTTCATGCGCAGCGGCTCGAAGGAATAGGCCCAGGCGAAGGTGATGCCCATCAGCGTGGCCGCCAGCACGACGGGGCCGAGTGCCGCGCCCACCAGCACGGAGAGGAAGGTCCAGAACCAGGCGATGATCAGGCCCCATTGGCCAGGAATGCGGCCGGAGGGAATCGGCCGATTGGGTTCGTTGATCGCGTCCACATGGCGATCGGCCCAGTCGTTCATCGCCTGCGATGCGGCGCAGACCAGCGGACCTGCCAGCAACAGCCCCAGCGCGATTTCGCCCAGCTTGTCGCCCAGCGGCACGCCCACCGACACCACGCCACAAAGGAAGGCCCAGACTGGCGGAAACCATGTGACCGGCTTCAGCAATTCCAGCACCGCGAGCGGCGCTGGCCGAGTGATGGCATGACCCGACATCAGCCTTCCTCCTCTTCTGGCGTATCGCGCCCGAGATCACCGATCCCGAAGCGCCGCAGCTTCACGTAGAGCGATTGGCGCGACAGCCCGAGCATCTCCGCGGCCAAGGCGCGATTGTCGGAGGAGAGTTCGAGCGCTGCCTCGATCGCGAGTTTTTCGATGACGTCGGTCGCGTCGCGCACCAGTTCCTTCAGCGGTACGCGGCCCACCAGATCCGCCAGGTTGGACGGTGCGACGCCATGCGATGGGCCGCCCTGCGCGCCACTGCGCGGCCCGATGTCGCGCAGCGCGAAGCCGTAGAGCGGCTGGTCCACGCCAGGGATTTCGGAGGCCGATAATTCCACGCGCGTCTCACCGCCGAGCGTGCCGCGCGCCACCGTCTGCAACAGCCGCACCGGGCCGCGCAGGCGCAGATTCGCCAGCAGCACTTCCAGTTCCACTTCCTGCCGGCCAAGGAAGCGCGCGAGCGCTTCGCCCTCGACCTGGGCCGCCGAACTGGCTTCGACGATGGAGAGGAAGGCGGGGTTCGCACCGATAACGCGGCCTTCGGAATCGGTGACCACGATGGCGTCGGGAGCGACCTGCAGAAACGCCGCAAGGCGCGCCTGCGCTTCGGGTAAATGCAGCACCGGCGCTTCGCCGGTCGCGATGCGCAGCAGGAAAAGGTGCTGCTGGTCCTGGCGTACCAGGGATGCGGACACCAGCGCATCGCGGTCGCGCCCGCGCAGGCGCAGCGCCACTTCCTCCGCGCGACCTGCGGCGCGTGCCTGGCCCAGCAACGCGGAAAGCCGCGCTTCGCTGGGCATGTCGAAGAGGGCTGAAAGTTCGCGCGGCGCGCCGGGCAGTGTCGCGATCAGCCGATCGGCCGCCAGGTTGGTTTCGGTGATCGCCAGCGTCGCCGCATCGGCCAGCAGCACAGGCTCACCCGACATCTGGAACAGCAGGCGATAGCGTGTTTCGGTCTGGCGCAGGCGGCCATAGTCGCGCTCCACCGTCTGCAGCGCTTCGACCAGTTGTTGTTGCAGGCTGGTCAGCGCGCGCAGGTCGCGTGCGTAGAGGATGATGTGCCCTTGGCCCGCGGGCGCGCCGGCGCACATGATCGACATCGGCTGCGCGCGCGACAGACCCAAATTGATATGGCGCGGCCGCGCAGAGCCTTGCCGCGCTTCGTCGATCAGCGCGCGCGCCTTGGCCTGGCTGTCGGACGCGGTGACATCGAGAAAGCCATGGCCGACCAGCTCGCGCAGTGGCGCAAGTCCGTGTTCCGCCTCACCGAAACCGAAGGTGACATCGCTGATTCGGCCGGAGGATTCCAGCACGAAGACGATGTCAGCCGCGGCTGAGACGAGGCGCGCTGTCGCCCCGGGGTCCAATCCCCGGAACGCCGCTTCCTGGCGTCGTGCTCCCGACACGATGGTCCTTTCTTGGCGAAGTTGCGGTGCGCGCGGGCAGCAGGCCCTGCGCGATATCAAGGGCGCTGCGCGCGCAAGTGGCGGCAGCATCCGCGCCGGCGCGGCGCGCGAGTTGTGGGTCGGCCGCGATGGCGGGGCCACCCACCAGGATGCGCGGCGAAGGGTTCAGGCGGCGAATCTGCGCGATGGTCTCGGCGAGCAGTGGCGCGGCATCGGGGCGCGCGATGGAAAGCCCCACCAGGGTGGGGCGGCGCACGCGCAATTCGCCGCGCAGGTCTTCGATGTCGCGCGGCACGGCGCGCGTCACCAGCCAGCCATCACGCGCGAGAAATTCAGCGACGATCGCGACACCGAAATCATGCTGTTCGCCGGGCAGGGCGGAGACCAGGATCGACCGCTGCGGATCGGGCTGCGCGAGCAGCATCGGCAGCAACTCCGACACGCGCTGCGCCAGCATCCGCAACCGCCAGGTGCCGAGCGTGACGGTCGCGAAGGAACAGGTGTCATCGGCCCACATCTGGCCGAGTTCCTGCGCGGCGGGCGTGATGACGCGCAGCATCAGGGTTTCGAAGCCCACGCCATTCGCGATCAGGCGGCGAAGCAGCGCCTCGCCATGGCCGCCATGGGCCAGTTCGCGCGCCAATTCGCTGGCTTCGGGCAGCGGCACGGCGGGCGCGTATAGGCCGACGAGCGCAGGCACCACCTGGTGGCGAATGAGCTGTGTCAGCGGTGCCGCGCTGGGCTGGGGGAAGGGGTGATCTGGCATCGTTCGTTCCGTCGGCATAATGGGTGCGATGGTGAAACGATGTCAACGTTACTTTACGTCAATCTCGCTTGACAGTCTGTTCGGCGGGGGCTTACCTTCTTCGTTACCAAAGCGGCACCAATTCCGACCAATGCCATCAACCAACCGCCCATATCGTTACGACCTTGTCGCGGTGATTGCGTGAACGCATCGAACGGAAGCGAACGCCCGAACAGGAGGGTCTGTCAACCAATGCTTTCCACCGCGCTCGACCGCGTGATCGCGCAGATTGACAACAGCCCCTACGGAATCAGCTCCGGTAGGGCCACCAGGCGGCATGGCGCGGCGCGCCGGCCGGTCTACACCCAGGCCGAACGACAGCGCCGCGACAGCACGAAATGGACACTGGTGCAGGGGCTTCTGGCGCCCTTCCAGTTCGTGGTTTTCGCCGTCTCCCTGGTGCTGCTGGCGCGCTGGTTGATGACCGGCGACGGGCTGGTCGGCGCGGAAGCGTCCGTCGTCGTCAAGACGCTGGTGCTGTTCACCATCATGGTCACCGGCGCGATCTGGGAGAAGGTGGTTTTCGGCCAATACCTCTTCGCGCCGTCCTTCTTCTGGGAGGACGCGTTTTCCATGCTGGTGATCGGCCTTCACACCGCCTACGTCACCGCCTTCATGCTGGGTCTGGGCGATGCGGATTTCCGCGTGGGCCTCGCACTCGCCGCCTACGCCGCCTATGTCATCAACGCGGGCCAGTTCGTGATGAAGCTGCGCCAGGCGCGGCGCGAGGCACCGCGCTGATGTCGGCAGCGCTCAAGACCGGTTGCACCGATGCACCTGTGCTCTTCGAGCGCGGCCAGCGTGAAGTCTTCTGCGGCCTGACGGGAATCGTCTGGCTGCACCGGAAAATCCAGGACGCCTTCTTCCTGGTCGTCGGCAGCCGCACCTGCGCGCACCTGATCCAATCCGCGGCGGGCGTGATGATCTTCGCCGAACCGCGCTTCGCCACCGCCATCCTGGAAGAACGCGACCTGGCGGGCCTGGCGGATGCCAA
>JAAFHD010000214.1:2508-6414 GCA_013298245.1 Alphaproteobacteria bacterium | reverse complement strand
GCTACCATTCCAAGGACCCGGACACGCTGGCCTTCGGTGGCCGCGTGGAAATCCTGTTCAAGGATGGCTCGAAGCTAGTCGATGAGCTGGGTGTCGCCAATGCGCACCCGCGTGGCGCGCGGCCTTTCGGGCGGGATCAGTACATCCACAAGTTCCGCACGCTGACGGATGGCATCATCACCGCCAAGGAATCCAACCGCTTCCTGGAGATGGTGCAGAACCTGGCCAAGCTGCCCGCCGGTGAACTCGCCGGGCTGAACGTCGCGCTGCCGAAGGGCGCGCTGCTGGACAGCAAGCCCGGCATCTTCTGAACCCTGCGCGCGCGGCGGTGGCCCTCACCGCCGCGCGATCAACCAGCACCCCAGCAGCACCACCGCGCCGCCGGCCATCACGCGCCATTCCGGCACCTCGCCCAGGAATGCCGCACCTGCGACAGCCGCCCCCAGCGGTTGCAGATACCCCACGATGCTGGCCTGCCCCGCGGTCGCATGGCGCAAGGTCGCCACGAAAATCGTCAACGGAATCGCCGAGGCGAAGATCCCACCGTGCCTCGAAGCCGGCAGGCCCCGTCAGCGCCAGCGCCAGGCCCGTCGCCGGCACAGCATACGAAAGCTGCTGCAGCACGATCATCAACGGCCCCGATTCCGGCCGCGCCCAGCGGATGTAGCAGGTGGCGCAGGCATAGCAGAACGCGACACCCAACATCAGCAACACGCCTTCCAGCGTGGCACCGCCGGTCACCGCGGCCGGCCCCAGAATCACGCCCACCCCCAGCATGCCCATACCCAGCCCCAGCAGCCGCACGCCGGTCAGTGACGCCTCCCGCAGCACGAGCGCCGCCAGCACCGCAATGAACAAAGGCGCCGTCGCCTGCGCCAGCGCGCCGGGCAGGCTCTCGATCCGCTGCATCGCCATGCCGTTCAGGATATTGGGCAACAACCCGTTCAGCAGCCCCAGCAGCAGCGCATGCCGCCACACGCCCCGCACGCCTGAAAACGCCGCCCCCGCCACCCACAGGAAGCCCAGCAAGACCCCCGCCGCGATGAAGCCGCGCGCCGCCGTCATCGCCACCGGCGACATCTCGGCCACGATGAAGCGCACCAAGGGAAACGACATCCCCCACAGGGTCGATATCAGCACCAAATTCCCGATGATGCGCCCCTGCGTCACCGCTGGATGATCGATGTGGTCAACCGCGCCACGCAGTTCAGCTTGCCATCCGATTTGCGTCGCATGTCGATGTTCCAGACATGGATGGTCCGCCCCAGCCGCACCGGCCGGCATTCCGCCAGCACCGCATCACCCTTCGGCACCGGCACCAGGTGGTTGGCCTGGATATCCAGCCCCACAGCACCCTGCCCTTCCTCACAGCACAGCACGGACGCCAGCGACCCAATGGTCTCCGCCAGCACCACCGACACCCCGCCATGCAGGATACCAAAGGGCTGCACATGCCGGCCATCCACGGGCATCTCCGCCCTCACGACATCGTCACCAATTTCGGTGATGCGAATGCCCAGCAAACCGTTCACGGTGTCGGGCTGGCGGGCATGGATTTCGGCAATGTCGGGCTTGCGTTTCCAGATCGGCATGGGGTTCTCCGTACCCCCTCACGCTGCGCCCGGTTCAGGGTTTGTCAATGATCGGCGTTGCAAGCTTGGATTGACAGCGCCCCCCGGCATTGGCCAAAGCGTGATCGCGCGCATCCTGGCGGGCACCAGATCGGAGGTCCGGCCGTCTTGCATGTAATGCTGGACATTTCGCGTTTGTTGTCATCGGCTTGGCGCGGCTATCCCTCAGGCATTGACCGGGTGGAATTCGCCTATGCCAGGCGCTGCCGGGCGCTGCCGGAACAGCATTGCAGCTTCGTCGCGATGGGCCTGGCCGGCGGCTTCGCGCGCTTCCCGCGCGCACTCGCACTCAAACTGCTGGACGCGCTGCAGGACAGCCTGGCCGAGGGCGTGCACGGCGGCCCCGCGCATCGGCGCGCGCGCTTCTATGCCACCATCGGGCACGCGCTGCTCATATCTGGCTATGGCCGCGCATCCTTGCTGGACCAGGTGCGGCGCGAGCCCGGCTGCGTGCTGGTCGTCGTCTCCCACCGTTCGGTGACCAACACCGCCGCCATCGCGCGCCTGCGCGAAGCCGGCGCCGGCTTCGTGCCGCTGATCCATGACCTGATCCCGCTGACGCACCCGGAATATACCCGCCCCGGCTCAATGCAGGCGCACCGCGGCATGCTGGACAACATCGCCCGCATGGCGGATGCCGTGATCGTCAACAGCCAGGCCACCTGCGCCTCGCTCGAAGGCTGGATGACCAAGACCGAGCTGCATTGCCCGCCCACCCTGGTGGCGCCGCTGGGTTTCGACCTGCCGCCGGTCGCAGCCGATGCCTGCCTGCGCCCCGCCTCGCCCTATTTCGTGATGCTCGGCACCATCGAGCCACGCAAGAACCACATTTTCCTGCTCAACCTGTGGCGTGATCTTCAGGCCAGCATGGGGCCGGCCACGCCGCGACTCGTGATCATCGGCCGCCAGGGATGGGAGAGTGAAGCCGTGCACCGCACCCTTGAACGGCGCGACACCTTTGCCGGCCTGGTCGAGGCGCGCGGCCGCGTCTCCGACCAGGAAGTCGCCTGGCTGCTGTCAGGCGCGCGCGCCCTGCTGTTCCCTTCCATGGTCGAAGGCTATGGTATTCCGGTGGTCGAAGCGCTGGCGCTTGGCCTGCCCGTGATCGCCTCCGACATCCCGGCCTTGCGCGAAGTCGGCGCCGGCGTGCCCGAGCACCTGCACCCGCAAGATGGCGCCGGCTGGCGCCAGGCCATCCTGGACTACATGGCCCCCGACAGCCCGCGCCGCGACGCGCAACTGACCCGAATGACGGGTTGGCGCCAGCCGGATTGGGCCGATCACTTCCGCCTGACTGATGCGCTTCTGGAAAGGGTTGCACAAAGGGCGGGCACGAATACATCTGACAGAATGGAATTGCCTCGCGCCTCCCCGGTTGCGGCAGCCCGCCCTGGCATGCCATGACCCGGCCCCGGGTCGGGTCGCGACCCCAACGCCCTGTATCAAAGCCGGAACCTCGCAGCGCCCAATGAGCAAGCGTCCCAGCCCTGTCGCGAATAATGCGCCGATCGCGGTGGTTGGCATGGCCTGCCGCCTGCCTGGCGCGCCCGATATCGATGGCTTCTGGCGCCTGCTGAGCGAAGGCCGCGACGCCGTGACCACGGTGCCCGCGGACCGCTTCAACCACACCGCCTGGCTGCACCCGCGCAAGAGCGAACCGGGCAAGACCTATACCTTCGCCGCCGGCACGCTGGGCGATGTGTTTGGCTTCGACCACATGGCGTTTGGCCTCTCGCCGCGTGAAGCGGCGGAGATGGACCCGCAGCAGCGGCTGATCCTGGAACTGACCCGCGAAGCCTTCGAGGACGCGGGCTGGCCGGAAGGCGCCGTGGCGGGGCGCAAACTCGGCGTCTACATGGGCGCCAGCACGACCGATTACGGCGATATGCGCCAGTTCGATCCCTCCGGCGCGGATCGCTACATGATGACCGGCGGCGCGCTGTCGATCGTCGCGAATCGGGTCACCAACATCTTCGACCTCCGCGGCCCGGCGCAGACCATCGACACCGCCTGTTCGTCGGCGCTGGTCGCCCTGCATCACGCAGCCGAAGCCCTGCGCCACAGCCGCATCCCCGCCGCGGTGGTCGGCGGCGTGAACATGCTGCTGAGCCCCTTCCCCTTCGGCGGATTTGCGCGGGCATCCATGCTCTCCCCCACCGGCCGCTGCCACGCCTTCGACAGCCGCGCCGATGGCTATGTGCGCGCCGAGGGCGGCGTGGTCGTGGTGCTGAAGCGCCTGGATGACGCGCAGCGCGATGGCGACACCATCCACGGC
>JAAFHD010000214.1:0-2498 GCA_013298245.1 Alphaproteobacteria bacterium | reverse complement strand
AACGCCGCCGGCCGCACGGTGGGCCTGTCACTGCCCAACATGGCGGCGCAAGCCACGCTGCTGGAATCCCTGCTGGATGACACGGGTATCGCGCCCACCCGCGTGCGTTACTTCGAAGCCCATGGCACCGGCACCGCCGCCGGCGACCCGATCGAGGCCGGCGCCATCAGCCGCGCCGTGGCCAGCCGTCGCGGCAAGGCCCCGCCGCTGCTGCTGGGTTCCGCCAAGACGAATATCGGGCACACCGAAGCGGCATCCGGCCTGGTGGGCCTGGCCAAGGCGCTGCTGATCCTGAAGCACGGCCAGGTGCCGCCCAGCCTGAACTACGAACTGCCCAACCCGAATATCGACTTCCCCAAGATGGGGATGCAGGTGGCCACCAAGCTGCAACCGCTGCCCAGCCCGGTCGGCGCCGTGATCGGCGTGAACAGCTTCGGCTTCGGCGGCACCAATGCCGGCATTCTGGTCACGGCACCGCCCGCGCCGCGCAAGCGCATCGCCCCCGCGCGCGCGGGCAAGCTGCCGCCGCTGCTGCTCTCCGCCCGCTCCGAGGGCGCGCTGGCGGGCCTGGCCGAGGGCTGGGCCACCGCGTTGGACAACGCCACCACCACCCAAGCCGCCGCCATGATCCGCGGCCAGTTGCGCCACCGCGACCTGCTGGCGCAGCGCCTGGTCGTGCGCGGCGCCAAGCCCGCCGAAATGGCCGCCCGCATCCGCGCCTGGCGCGGCGGCGAGGAGACCACCGGCATCACCACCGGCACCGCCGCGCGTGGCTCTGGCGTGGCCTTCGTCTTCAGCGGCAATGGCGCGCAATGGGCCGGCATGGCGCAGGCCGCCATGGTCGCCAACGCCACCTTCCGCAACGCGGTGCGCGAGGCCGACCAACACCTGAAACCGCTGCTGGGCTGGTCTGTCGCGCGGTTGCTGAATGCCGGCGTGGACGCCGACACACTGGCCGCGACCGACCACGCGCAACCGCTGTTGTTCGCCGTGCAGGTGGGCGTGGTGGCGGCACTGGCCGAACAAGGCGTGAAGCCCGCCGTCGTGCTGGGCCATTCGGTGGGCGAAGTGGCGGCCGCCTGGGCGGCTGGGCTGCTCTCCCTGCCCGTCGCCTGCCGCCTGATCGTGGCGCGCAGCCATCACCAGCATGAAATGCGCGGCCAGGGCCGCATGGCGGCTTTGGGTGCCGGCGCCGAACAGGCGGCACCCGTGCTGGCCGCGTGCAGCGTGGAGGGCGAACCCGCCCTCGAAATCGCCGCGATCAACGCGCCCGGCGCCATCACCGTGGCCGGCCCGCCGGCAGCGCTGGCGCGGCTGGATGCGGCGGCGAAGGATCAGCGCTGGTCGTACATCCCGCTCGACCTCGATTACGCCTTCCATTCGGCCTACATGGACCCGGTCAAGGGCGGCCTGCTGCGCGACCTGCGCGGGCTGAAGGGCCGCACGCCGCGCGTGCCGATGGTGTCTACCGTCACCGCCGATGTGCTGGACGCCGCGCACTGCACCCCCGCCTATTGGTGGCGCAACCTGCGCGAACCCGTGGCCTTCGAAGGCGCGCTGACGCGGGCGGTGAAATTCGCCCCGCGCCTGTTCATCGAAATCGGCCCCAACCCCGTCCTGCTGTCCTACCTGCGCGAGGGCCTGCGTGCCGCGGGCAGTGAGGCCGGCTACACCCACAGCCTGTCCAAGCGCGACCCCGCCGGCGACCCCATCCCCGCCATGGTGGACCGCGCCGTGGCGCAAGGCGCCAACCCGCGCGAAGCCGCGCACTACACCGGTGACGCGACGCCGCTGGGCCTGCCCCGCGCGCCCTTCGAACGCACGCCGGCCATGGTGCCGCGCACCCAGGAACGCATCCTGTTTGCCGATCAGGTGGCGGACCACGCGCTGCTGGGCTTCCGCCGCGGCACCGACAAGCGCGAATGGACGCGCCACCTGGACCTGGCCGCCGACCCCTGGCTGGCGGACCACAAACTGGCCGGCGACGCCGTCTTCCCCGCCGCCGGCATGCTGGAAATGGCGCTGGCCGCCGGTGCGGCGCGCCACCCCGACGCGCCCGCGCTGGAAGTCACGGAATTCATCATCCTGCGCGCCTTGCCGCTGGATGACGACAAGGCGCGCGAAACCCGCGCCCGCATCGACGAAGACGGTCTGTTCACCCTGGAATCGCGCCGTCGCCTGACCGACGAGCCGTGGTCCCTGCACGCCCGTGGCCGCGTGCTGGACACGCCGCGTTTGCCCGAAGCGCCGGCGCCCCTGCCCGCCACCGCGCCGCGCATGATGACCACCGAATACCTGGTCGCCGCCGCATCCGTCGCCGGCCTGGATTACGGCCCGGCCTTCCGCCCCGTTGCCCAACTGGCGATCGACGCTGCCGAACGCAGCGCGCGCGCCACGCTGGTGCTGCCCGCCGAAGCACCGTCGGATGACGGCTTCCACCTGCACCCCGTCCGGCTGGACGGCGCCATGCAGGGCATGATCGGTCTGCTGGAAGATGG
>JAAFHD010000213.1 GCA_013298245.1 Alphaproteobacteria bacterium | reverse complement strand
GGATGCGGCACCCATGCTGCGCTGCGTGTCCCGCTATGGCGTGGGTTTCGACACGGTGGACATCCCCGCCTGCACCGCGCGGCGCGTGCCGGTGATGGTCGCGAATGGCAGCAATGATTTGTCGGTCGCGGAACACGCGCTGATGCTGATGCTGGCCGTCGCGCGCCGCACGGTGGACATGCACAACCACGTCGCCCGCGGTGGCTGGTGGCCGCGCGAATGGCCGGGCATGGCGGATTTGGCCGGGCGTTCGCTGCTGGTCGTGGGCTATGGGCGCATCGGTGCGCGGCTCGCGCGATATGGCGCGGCTCTGGGCATGCAGGTTTCGGTGCTGGACCCGTTCTGGCGGCCCTCGCGCATCAGCGCCGATGGCTTTGTGCCCGCGCGCGACCTGCATGCGGCGCTGGCGCAAGCCGATGTCGTGTCGCTGCATTGCCCATTGCGGCCGGACACACATCACCTGATGAACGCCGCCGCCTTCGCCGCGATGAAGCCCGGCGCCATCCTGGTGAACACCGCGCGCGGTCCCGTGGTCGATGAAGCCGCGCTGCTGGCCGCGATGCAGGCCGGCCGCCTGATGGGCTATGGCGCGGATGTGCTGGAAACCGAACCGCCCGCCGGCATTCATCCGTTGTGTGGGCTGCCCAATGTCGTGCTCTCCCCGCACAGCGCCGCCAGCACGGAGGAGGGCCTGGCGCGCATGGCCGCGATCGCGGCGCAGAACATCCTGGACTGCCTGGATGGCCGGCCCGACCCCGCCATGATGGTCAACCCGGAACTGGCAGCGCATTAACCGAACGCTCACGCGCTGGCGCGATGATGTGCGCCATGTCCGCCAGCCAAGACCGATACATCTTCCCCGACCGCGCCTATGCGCCTGGTTATGAACCCAGCGCCAGGCCTGCCGAAGAATCACCGCCCGACCCCATCATGACGGGCGCCGATTATCTGCGCTTCGGCACCATGCTCTGCCTGATGGGCGGTGGCTTGGCGGTCGTCTCGGTGCTGCTGCTGGGTTGACGGGCGGGCGCGCCAGCGGCAAGCCCACGCCATGGCCAAGGTCGAGATCTACACCCAGCCCTTCTGCCCCTTCTGCGAGCGTGCCGTCGGGCTGCTGACGGCCAAGGGCGCGGATATGGTGGAACACAACGCGCCCCGCGGCAGTGCTGCGCGCGACGCCGCGATCACCCGCTCCGGCGGGCGGCAGACGGTGCCGCAGATCTTCATCGGTGATCGCCATGTCGGCGGCTGCGATGACCTGCTGGCGCTGGACCGCGCCGGCAAGCTGGATGCTTTATTGGCCGGCTAGGCCGGGTGCCGCCAGCGCGGCGCGCAGCATCAGCACATCGTCCAGCATGTCGCCCACCTCGGTCGCGCTGAGCGGCGCCATGTGACGCATACGCAACAGCCGGTGCGGGCCGTGGCTCAGCGCCGGCTCGATTTCCGGGAAGGGGCCCGGGGCCAAATCCGGCAACAGCGATACCATGACAAAGCTGATGTTGCGGCCGTAGGCATCGAGTGAATCCGCTGTCTGGATGAAGTCTCGCGCCGGGTCGGGGCCTTCGGGCGTGACCTGCAGCACAAGCTTGCTGGACAGGCCGCGCAGCTGGGTGCGGAAGCGTTCGACACAACGCGCCATGTAGGCCTGGCCCAGCGGGTCGGTCATGTCGGCAGCGTGCAGCACGCAGGGGTGGCCGGACTGCTCCTCATAGCCACGGTGGCGGCTGCGGAAGAAACGGATATCGGGCCGGGCTTCCATCGGGATGGCTTCGTACGCGCCTGGGTCGAGGAAGGTGGCGAAGTCATCGGCCAGGATGGCACGGATGATCGCGGGCGAGGTGCTCAGCCAGTCGAAAGGGCCGCTCCAGCGCTTGCGGTCATAGCGCTTCAGCAGCGCCGAGGCGTAGCCATCCGAACCCAGGCTGATGAAGGAGGCAATGCCCTCCACGCCGCGCGACGGTGGGATCAGCGCGCCGCGATACTTGTTGTCCTGCGCATCGCGCACGCCGGTGGCGAATTCGCCGCTGCCGAGGATGAGCGGGATGAAGACACGCAGGAATGCCTCGATACCCTGGGTTTCGTAGAGGGTCTGGAATTCGCCCCACCACATGTCCACCGCGTCTCCAGCGCCGCGCGCCAGAAGCCCGTGGTAGCAGGCGTTCACAGCACCGTTGAACACCTCGCGGCTGAAGGGTTCGCCGGCGGGCAGGGTCGCCAAGGCGGTCGGCATGGCGGGCGGGATCAACACGCGCAGCAGGCGTTCGGTCACGCCCTGCAGGCCAAGGCGCGGCATCGCTTCCAGCAGCGAATCCCGTAGCGCATCCAATTGGTCTTGGGATGCCTCAGGCACCACATCCAGCGCGTGCTGCGCGCCTTGCAGTAGCGCGGAGAGCACTTCCGCGGCCGTGAAGCGCTGTTCGGCTGGCGGCGCGGCATGGCCGCCCAAAAGGCCAAATGCCGCACGCAGGCCCAAAGGCCCGGCGGGGGGCGAAGCCTCTCCCGCCGGATCCTGGCTCACCGGGAGTAGAATTCCACGACGAGGTTGGGTTCCATCTGCACCGGATACGGCACATCCGCGAGCTTCGGCGCGCGGAGGAACTTGCCGCGCATCGCGCGGTGGTCGACTTCCATGTATTCCGGCACGTCGCGTTCGGCGGACTGGCTGGCGTCCAGCACCATCAGCAGTTGCTTCGACTTTTCCTTGACCTCGATCTGGTCATTGTCTTTGACGAGGTATGAGCCGATGTTCACGCGCTTGCCGTTCACCTGGACATGGCCATGGTTCACGAACTGGCGGGCGGCAAAGGGTGTGACGGCCAGCTTCATGCGGTAGACGACGCAATCCAAGCGGCGTTCCAGCAGCTCGATCAGGTTCTCAGAGGTGTCGCCCTTGCGGCGCACAGCCTCTTCGTAATACTTGCGGAATTGCTTTTCGCCGATATTGCCGTAATAGCCCTTCATCTTCTGCTTGGCCATCAGCTGGACGCCGAAGTCGGTGGGCTTGTTCTTGCGGCGCTGGCCGTGCTGGCCGGGGCCGTATTCGCGCTTATTGACGGGCGACTTGGGGCGGCCCCAGAGGTTCACGCCCAGGCGGCGATTGATCTTGTACTTCGCGGAAGCGCGCTTGCTCATAGGTTACTCACCGCGCCGCAGGATGCGGGCGGCCTTTCGTGTTACGTGGCTGTTGCCACAGGTTGTCCCGGTAGTCCCACGGCGAACCGTGGGCGTGCCACGTCGCGGTCGAAACCCGACGCAGCCGCTTTCCCAGGAATGGCGCGCGTATAGTGGCGCAGGCTGGGCTTGTCAAAGCGGGCGGACTGCCCTTTTTGGCAGGCATGGTAACGCGCGAAGAAATCCTGGTGCTCGGCCTGACGGCGGGCGTGGTGGGCTGCCTGGTGGGCGGGCTGATGCTGGGCGTGGGCCTGGGCCTGGTGGTCAACCGGGTGCATGCGGGCTGGGTGCTGGTGCTGCCATCCGCGCCGGTGGCGGGGATGTTGGGGTATGCGTTTGCGCGGAAGCTGGCGAAGCAGTTGCCCAAATAAATAGGGCCGCGCATGGCTGCGCGGCCCCCTTTGGGTCCGTTCAGACCTTACTTGCTGATGCTCGCCACCACGCCCGCGCCGACGGTGCGACCGCCCTCACGGATCGCGAAGCGCAAGCCTTCATCCATCGCGATCGGCGCGATCAGCGTCACATCCATCGAGATGTTGTCGCCCGGCATCACCATCTCAACACCTTCCGGCAGCGTCACCACACCGGTGACATCCGTCGTGCGGAAGTAGAACTGCGGACGGTAGTTGGTGAAGAACGGCGTGTGCCGCCCACCCTCTTCCTTCGTCAGGATATACGCCTCAGCCTTGAACACCGTGTGCGGCGTGATGCTGCCGGGCGCGGCCAGAACCTGCCCACGCTCCACATCTTCACGCTTCGTGCCACGCAGAAGTGCTCCGATATTGTCGCCCGCCTCGCCGCTATCCAGCAGCTTGCGGAACATCTCAACGCCCGTGACCGTCGTCTTGACCGTGTCCTTCAGGCCGATGATCTCGACTTCCTCGCCCACCTTCACGATGCCGCGCTCCACGCGACCGGTCACCACCGTGCCGCGGCCGGAAATGCTGAACACATCCTCGATCGGCATCAGGAAGGGACGATCCTTCGGCCGTTCCGGCTGCGGGATATAGGCATCCACCGCCGCCATCAGCGCCAACACCGCCTGCTCACCGATCTCCGGCTGCTTGTCTTCCAGCGCGCACAGCGCCGAGCCCTTGATCACCGGGATATCGTCGCCGGGGAATTTGTAGCTCGACAGCAGCTCGCGCACTTCCATCTCGACCAACTCGACCAGGTCGGGGTCGGCCATGTCCATCTTGTTCAGGAACACCACCAGTGCGGGCACGCCCACCTGGCGGGCGAGCAGGATGTGCTCGCGCGTCTGCGGCATCGGGCCGTCGGCGGCCGACACCACCAGGATCGCGCCGTCCATCTGCGCAGCACCCGTGATCATGTTCTTCACATAGTCGGCGTGGCCGGGGCAATCGACATGCGCGTAGTGGCGGTTGGCGGTCTCATACTCCACATGCGCGGTGGAGATGGTGATGCCGCGCGCCCGCTCTTCCGGCGCCTTGTCGATCTGGTCGTACGCCGTAAACGTCGCGCCACCGGTCTTCGCCAGGATCTTGGTGATCGCGGCGGTCAAGGACGTCTTGCCGTGGTCCACATGGCCGATCGTGCCAATGTTGCAGTGCGGCTTGTTGCGTTCAAATTTGGCCTTGGCCATCGTCGTGATCCGTCAGGTCAAAGGGTTGATGTCGGGGCGCGGGGGTCGCGCTTACCAGCGATAGTGGCTGAACGCCTTGTTGGCTTCGGCCATGCGATGCGTGTCTTCGCGCTTCTTCACCGCGGCGCCACGGTTATTGGCGGCGTCCATCAGCTCCGCCGAGAGGCGATCCTGCATGGTGTTCTCGCCGCGCTTGCGCGCGCTTTCGATGATCCAGCGAATGGCCAGCGCCTGGCGGCGCTCAGCGCGGACTTCGACGGGCACCTGATAGGTCGCACCACCAACGCGGCGCGAACGCACCTCGACGGCCGGCTTCACATTGTCCATCGCCTCGTGGAACACCCGCAGCGGATCGCTGTTCGCACCCAGGCGCTTCTTCAGCGCATCAAGCGCGTCATACACGATGCCTTCGGCGGTGGATTTCTTGCCGTCGTACATCAGCACGTTCATGAACCGGCTAAGCACGATATCGCCGAACTTCGGATCGGGCAGGACTTCGCGCTTCTCGGCGCTGTGGCGGCGTGACATGCGTGTCTCTCCTTACTTCGGCCGCTTGGCGCCATAGAGCGACCGGCGCTTGCGGCGCTTCGGCAACCCTTGGGTATCCAGCACGCCGCGCAGGATGTGGTAGCGCACGCCGGGAAGGTCCTTCACGCGGCCGCCGCGGATCAGCACAACCGAGTGTTCCTGCAGGTTGTGGCCTTCGCCGGGGATGTAGGACACCACCTCGAAGCCATTCGTCAGGCGCACCTTGGCAACCTTACGCAGCGCCGAGTTCGGCTTCTTCGGCGTCGTCGTATAGACGCGCGTGCAGACACCACGCTTCTGCGGGCAATTCTGCAGCGCGGGCACCTTGTTGCGGGTGGCCCGTTCCTCGCGTGCCCCGGCAATGAGCTGGTTGATCGTCGGCATGTGCCTCTTTCAAGTCCTCAAAAAGCCGTGCGCCCCGCCCGACGCGCCAATGCGCACCCAGCGGGGAAACCCGACCCGCTCCCGGCCTCAGCCCACCCACTTGGGCGGCGGCGCCGGAAACGCAGCGATTAAACAAACCCCAGGCAGCCCACCGATCAGGTGAACACCCCGGCCAGGGGCGGGGAAATACGTGGCGTGGGTCCGAGAGTCAAGCGAACCCGCCGCCAAAAATTCACTTATTCACTCAGCGGCCGGAATAACCGGCTGCTCGGCCGGAATCCGGCCCTTGTCGCGCTGCGCGGCAATCGCCCGCAGACGGTTCATCACCGCACCCGTGCCCGCCGGGATCAGGCGGCCCACGATCACGTTCTCCTTCAAGCCGGACAGCACGTCCTTCTTGCCGGCCACAGACGCCTCCGTCAGCACGCGTGTCGTCTCCTGGAAGGACGCCGCGGAGATGAAGGACTGCGTCTGCAACGACGCCTTGGTGATGCCCTGCAGCACCGGCTCCGCCCGCGCGGGGCGTTCCTTGGCAAAGATGCGCGTCTCGTTCTCGATCTCGAACTCGATGCGATCGACCGTTTCGCCAATCAGATAGGTCGTGTCCCCGCCATCCAGGATTTCCACCTTCTGCAACATCTGGCGAACGATCACTTCAATATGCTTGTCGTTGATCTTCACGCCCTGCAGTCGATAGACCTGCTGGATTTCGTTCACCAGGTAATCGGCCAACGCTTCCACGCCCAACACGCGCAGGATGTCGTGCGGCACGCGCGGGCCATC
>JAAFHD010000212.1 GCA_013298245.1 Alphaproteobacteria bacterium | reverse complement strand
AGAAGTTGAAGCCTTCCGAATCCGGCGCACGGCCCAGCACATTGGTGTAGAGCTGCGAGACGAAACTGCCATTGTCCATGCCGCCATAGCGCGACTGGAATTCCGCGCTGCTGACGAAACTGCCGGCGATTTGCGCCAGCGTCATGCCGGCATCCATTTGCAGCTTCCAGTTCACCAGGCCTGGCTCATCCGGCCGCCGGCCGAGCGCGGCCTGGTAAAGCCGCGCAATGCTGGAAGCCCCTTCATCCTGGTCCCAAACGCCGCTGGCGTAGCGCGCGCCGAGGAAGGACTGTGCCTCCCCGTAGTCGGACAGGCGCGTCAGCACATCGCCGCGCGTCATGCCGCCGGAGAGCTGGTTGGCCCAGAAATTCTGCTCGAAGGCGTTCGGCCCGCGGCCGGCGGAATTGGTATAGACGCGCGCGATGAAATCCGCGTCCGGCAACGCGCCCCAGCGGGTGGCGAATTCCGGCCCCTGCACGAAGACCTGGCCGGCGCGGGCCATGGACATCCCTTCGACCAGGCGGTCCACCCAGAAGTTCAGCTCGAAGCCATTGGCGGCGCGGCCCAGCGCGGTTTCGTAAAGCCGCGCGACCTGCATGGCGGGGTCCGTCGGGTCCAGCACCAGGCGGCCATCGGTGAAGACCAGGGTTTCGACG
Organism: Alphaproteobacteria bacterium; assembly: GCA_013298245.1. Taxonomy (GTDB): domain Bacteria; phylum Pseudomonadota; class Alphaproteobacteria; order Acetobacterales; family Acetobacteraceae; genus Rhodovarius. The sequence continues at coordinate 5,849 of JAAFHD010000212.1, read as the reverse complement.
CTGGCAAAACGCGTGGTTTCGCGCGGGTTGATGAAGGTGCCGAAGACGCCGCCATTGCCATCGGGCGTCACGGTCAGCGCGCCGCCGCGCCGCGCGCCGATCAGCGCCAGCGTGTCGATGCCAGCGCCGCCCTCCACCTGGTTGGTGCCGAACCAGCCGACCAGCAGGTCGCGGCCCTCGCTGCCCAGCAGGGTGTCATTGCCATCGCCGCCGCGCAGCGCGTCATCGCCGGCGGCGCCGATCAGCAGGTTGGCGCCGGGGTCGCCGAACAGGGTGTCGTTGAACCGCGTGCCGGAGATGCCTTCGATGGAGGCAAAGGTGAAGCTGCCCAGATCATTGGTGATGGCGGTGGCGCCGACAGCCAGGCGCAATGCGGCGCCGACATTGGCGAAGTCGGCGGTGTCGATGCCCGCGCCGCCATCCAGCGTCTGGCGGCCATTGCCGAGGACCAGAACATCATCGCCCAAACCGCCGGCCAGCAGGTCATCGCCGGCCTGGCCCAACAGCGTGTCGGCATCCGCGCCGCCATCGAGGCTGTCATTGCCCGCGCCGCCTTCGATGCGGTCGCGCCCGGCCTCGCCGAACAGCAGGTCCACGCCGGTGCCGCCGAAGATGGTGTCGTCACCGCCATCGCCGCGCAGGCTGTCATTGCCTTCGTTGCCCGAGAGCCAGTTGACGTTGGCATCGCCGATCATGCTGTCGTTGCCGCCGCCGCCGACCATGTTCTCGACACGGGTCAGCACGATATTGCCGAACGTGGTCTGCGGGCCGGTTACGCGCAGGTCCAACGCCGCTGGCCCATTCAGCCAGGTGAGGATGAGGGTATCGATACCGGCGCCGCCATCCAGCGTGTCCGTGCCGTCGCCGCCGGACAGCACGTCATCGCCGTCGCCGCCTTCGAGCAGGTCGCTGCCGAAGCCGCCAAATAGCGTGTCGGCGCCATCCAGGCCGATCAGCGCATCGGCCCCGTCCAGGCCCCACAGGCTGTCGCCATTGGCTGTGCCGGTCAGCGTGTCATTGCCTGCGCCACCGCCCAGGTGCTCGATGCTGACAAGGGTGATGATCGCGGCGCCCACCATGATGGTGCCGCCGGCGGCACCCGGCAAGGTCGCGGCGAAACCCGACGGGGCGCGAGACATTATGGCGAAGTCCTGTCCCTGCCCGCCATCCAGCGTGTCATTGCCCAGGCCGCCTTCCAGCGTGTCGTCGCCGGCCTCGCCCGCGATGCTGTCCGCTGCGTTGAAGCCGCCCAGCCGGTCATCGCCCGCACCGCCGAACAGCTGGTAGCGGGTCGTGGTCAGATGCGTGTAGGGCGTGAACAACATGTCATTGGCGGCACCGGCCCGAATGGTGATGGTTTCGGGCGCCCGGTCCGGGCCTGTATCGCTGGAGGGGCCCCATAAGCCTGCGCTGACATCCTGCCAGGTGGGTATGTACACACGCCCGGAATCACCGATCGCCAACCAGGTTTGCGGCGTTCCGAACCGCGGATGCGAGGAGGATACGAAGCGCAGCGTGACAGTGGCCGCTGAAGCATCGACGATGAGGGCATCATTGCCGGTTCCGGGCGAGAAAGTCGCACCCGGCAGGGAACCATCCGGCGGCGGTGTGTTGTTGGTCCCGCCGGGGCCGACCGTGATCGTGAAGGTATCATCCCCCGCGCCACCCGCTAACGATGTCCAGTAGGTGGGCAACCCGCCTGAAGCCCAGGACAGTGTCAGGCTGTCATTGCCCGAGCCCCCGGACAACGACACCGTGCCGGTAGTCTGGTCAGCAAACATCACATCATCGCCGTCCGCACCGGACAACGTGCTATCGCTGATGGCCTGTGGCAGCGCGCGCATATCCACTGTGTCGCCGCCCGGCGTCAGGGTCAGGTTGTAGCGCTCAAAGCCGCTGATCTGCGCGTCGCCCAGGGTGAAGTCCGCCGCGCGCAGGTTGAATGAGAGCGGCCCCGAAAGCGCCGCCCAGGACCAGATCAACAGGTCAGTGCCAACCCCGCCAATCAGCGTATCGACACCGCCGGGCGCGCCAGCGCTGGCACCGTTCGGCACCGCGAAGGACCCATTGGCGCCACTGATCGTGTCATTCCCCGCGCCGCCATCCAGCCGGTCCGCGCCCGCGCCGGTCAGGTCCAGCAGGTCATTGCCGCTGCCGCCGCGCAGGTTGAAGGCGGCATAGGTGTTGGTCCAGGGATCGAAGGCCTGGCCGGGCAGCTTGAAGCCGATGCCATTGTCCAGCGTGGAATCGACGCCGGTGGAAAAGAAGGTCCAGGCGGCGTTGGAGAAGCGCGACATGTTGCGCGCCTCAGCGCCGGCGTCGAAGACCAGCACACTGTTGCCGACGCCTGGTTGGGGTGCAAATTGAATGGGCATGGGTGAATCCTGACCGGGCTCTCGTTGCCGAGAGCTTAGCCGCGCAGCGCGTTCATGGCATCCCTAAATTAGTCCCGGACATGCAACGATATGGCGTCACCGGCGCGGAATGCTCTCCGCCGGCACAGCATACCCACCCGCCGCATGCCGCAACGCCACCGCCAGCACGCCCGCCACCGCCACCCGCCCATCCGGCAGCACCAGCAACAGCGGCGCGCCCGAGGCGCCGCGCGTGGCGGAACAACTGTGGCGCAACAGCCCGGCCTCCCGCCCCAGCAATTCGCAACCGGTGTCGGCCAACAGCACCTCCGGCCGGTCCTGCTGATAGCCGGCCAGCATGACGCGCTGGCCGGCGGAAAGACTTGCCTCCCACAGCGGCAAAGGTTGCGCGGCCAAGGGCGCTGCCAGGCGCAGCAAGGCCCAATCCGCCACGGTCGGGCCGCGCCGCACCGGGTCGAAGCCCTCGCCCGTGCGGATCTGCACCACCTGGGCCGCGGCCGCGAATTCCCCCAGCCGGTAACCCAGCAGGAAGCGCAGCGATTCCGGGCGCGCGATGGTCTGGTTGCGGGTCACCAGGCAATGCGCCGCGGTCAGCACCAGGTCGGGCGCCACCAGCACGCCGGTGCAGCGGCCGGTCACCTGGCTTTGCACGCGGCCCAGCGCATTCCGGGGGGCGGCGCGCGCATCGACCGGCGCGCGCGGGTCCGTCGCACCCAGGCCCGGGCGTTCGCTGCGCGGGATGACGGGTTGCTGTGCTGCTGCTGGCCAGGCCAGCAGCAGCGCTCCCAGGGCGGATCGCCAAAGGCCCGTCAGGGCCGGCGGCGTGAATCCGCCCGTCGAAGGCTTCAGGCCTCGCCCACGCAATCCAGCATGGCCGCGTCCAGCGCCTCGCGCGGGGCCTTGCCGCCCCACAGCACGAATTGGAAGGCGGGATAGAAGCGTTCGCATTCGGTCAGCGCGATATCCATCAGGTCTTCCAGGCTTTCCGCGCTGGCGCCGGCGGCACCGCGCAGCAGAACGGCATGGCGGAAGACCGGCACGCCGTCTTCGGATTCCAGCCCGAAATGCCCAATCCACAGGCGTTCATTGGCCATGGAGAGTAACTCATGCAACGCGCCGCGGCGTTCCTTCGGCACCTTCATGTCGAAGGCGCAGTGGAAATGCATCGCACCCACTTCCGGCGTCCAGGAAAAGAACATGGCGTAATCGCACCATTTACCGGGTGCTTCGGCGACCATTTCGCTGTCCGAGGCGCGTTCGCACACCCAATCATTCTGCCCAAGGATCTGTTCGACCACATCGAGCGGGTTGGCGACCTGGAATTCGGTCTCGTGGGTAAGCATGCCTGACATCGCAAAACCCCCTGTCCGGGCGACCGGGCCGCGCCCCCCGCCCAGGGCCCCCCAGCCCAGGGATTGGGACGATTCGGCAGCGGCACCACTAGATACAGGGTAGGCAGGGGCGAATCCGCGCCGCAAGGGATGTTTGATCGGGTTCCTGGGGATAGCTTTGTGACAATTTCCCCACTGCCCCGGCCAAGGTGGTATACCCAGCGCGGATCGCAGGAGAAGTCGGATGCCTGATTTCGCCAACCCCATCGCGCGCGACACTGACATGGCGCTTCTGCACCCCGCCTTCCGGGATGCGCTGGGCAAGACGCTGGCCAAGCTGGCGGCCGAGAAAATCCCGCTGCTGGTCTTCGAAGCCTACCGCACACCGGCGCGCCAGGCGCATCTGTTTGGGCAAGGCCGCACCAGGCCGGGCAATATCGTGACCTATGCCGAGCCCTGGTCGTCCTATCACCAATACGGCCTGGCGTCGGACCTGGTGTTCAAGGTCAATGGCAACTGGACCTGGGAAGAACCCAAGAAGGGCATGTGGACCCGCTTTCACGAGATCGCCGCATCATTCGGGCTGGCGCGGCTGCAATTCGAAACGCCGCATGTGCAAATCGCGGGCACCTCGACCAGCGCGCTGCGCGAAGGGCGCTTCCCGGAGGGCGGCGATGCGTCCTGGGCGGAAAACATGGCCGCTTCCATCGCGCTGTGGACCGGGCCGCAGCATGCACCCGCGCCACCGCCTATCCAGGACAAGCCGCCCGTTCAGTAACGTAATTACGAACCGGGCTTGGCTTCCAGCGCCGCGACCCGCGCCTCCAGCGCCTCAACCCGTTCCAGCGCCCGCCTGGCCAGATCCATCACGGCGTCAAATTCCTCGCGCCGCACCAATTCCATCTTCTGCGCGAAGGCATCCGCGCGCGACTTGGCCAGCGCCTCGGCCTCCGCCTTCAGGCCCGACAGCAGGCTGAAGGCGCCACCGGCCACACCCGCCACATCATCCAACCGGCTTCGTACGGTCATCGTGCCCTCCGCGCATAAACCGCTTATACCCTGCGGCGCCGCAACAGACGAGGCCGCATGCTTCCCTTCCCGATGATCGACCCTGTCGCGTTGCAGATCGGGCCGCTGGCCATTCGTTGGTACGCCCTGGCGTATATTCTGGGCATCGTGCTGTGCTGGCGCATCGTGCGCCGCGTGGCGCAGGCCGCACCGGCCATCGGCACGCCGGAAAAGACCGATGACTTCGTCACCTGGGCAACGCTGGGCATCATCCTGGGCGGGCGGCTGGGCTATGTGCTGTTCTACCGGCCCGGGCATTTCCTGTTCCACCCTTGGGAAATCCCGATGATCTGGCAGGGCGGCATGTCCTTCCATGGCGGGGCGCTCGGCGTGATCATCGCCGCCTGGTGGTTCACCCGCAGCCAGACCATCAACCCGCTGGCCTTTGGCGACCGCGTGGCCGTCGGCGTGCCGATCGGGCTGCTTTTGGGCCGCCTGGCCAACTTCGTGAACGCAGAATTGTATGGCCGCCCCAGCACCGTGCCCTGGGCGATGATCTTCCCGACCGACCCGCTGCAAACGCCGCGCCACCCCAGCCAGCTCTACCAGGCCTTCCTGGAGGGCGCGCTGCTGCTGGCGGTCATGCTGTTCCTGGCCAGCCGGCCGGCCTTGCGCGCGCGCGTCGGCTTCCTGACCGGCGCACTGATTGCGGGCATGGGGGTGGCACGCATCATCGGCGAATTCTTCCGCGAACCGGACGCGCATCTGGGCTACCTGGCCGGCATCGCCACCATGGGGCAGCTCTTGTCCTTGCCCATGTTGGCCGTGGGTATCTGGCTGATGCGGCGCGCCCGTGCATAGATCGGGAACGCCTTGCATGCGATCGGTCAGCCCAATCCATGCTCGCGTTTGGCGCGCATCTTCGCGCATGCGTTCCGCATGCGATCTGCCCTAGATGCAACGCCTGGACCACTTCATGGCCGCGGCCAATGCCGCCTTCTACGCCCGCGGCGATGCGCTGGAACACTTCACCACCAGCCCGGAAATCTGCCAGGCCTTTGGCGAGTGCCTGGGCCTTTGGGCGGCCCTGACCTGGGACATGATGGGCCGGCCCAACCCGGTGCTGCTGGCCGAA
>JAAFHD010000211.1 GCA_013298245.1 Alphaproteobacteria bacterium | reverse complement strand
GCAGCCGGGGAGGACGAAGTCGGCGCGGTCGGGTCCGATGCAGGGGTGTTTGGCCAGGCCTTCGCGTCCCATGGTGAAGAGTTTTTCGAGGGCTTCGTCGGCGGCGTCGGTGTTGAGGCTGATGCCGTCGACCCATTGGCGGCGGTATCGGGGGAGGTCGAGGACGGTGCCGGCGAGGGTGGTGACGGTGCCGGAGGTGCCGATCAACCTGACGCCGCCGTCGCGGATTTCGTGTGTGATGCAGTGGACGTTGTCGAAGGCGCGGAGTTTTTCCGCCACTTCGTCGCGCACGGCGTTGAAGCCTGCGCGGGTAAAGCAGCTGTCGCCGGGCCGTTCGGACAGGGTGACGACGCCGACGGGGATGGAGATGGTGCCGGCCAGGTCGGGTTCGCGGCTGCGGTTGTCGGCGCGCATCCAGGCGATTTCGGTGGAGCCGCCGCCGATGTCGAAGAGGATGGCGCGGCGGTCGGTGTTGCGCAGCAGGGGGGCGCAGGATGCCATGGCGAGTTGGGCTTCTTCGCGCGCGTTGATGACGCGGGGGGCGATGCCGGTCTCGGCGTGGACGCGCGCGAGGAATTCGCGGCCGTTGGTGGCGCGGCGGCAGGCTTCGGTGGCGACGGCGGCGAAGCCACGGAGTGGGCGGCGCGTCAGTTTTTCGGCGCAGCCGCGAAGCGCGTCCACGGCGCGGTCCATGGCGGCGTCGGACAGGCGGCCGGTGGCGGCCAGGCCTTCGCCCAGGCGCACGATTCGGCTGAAGCTGTCGACGACGCGGAAGCCGCCTTGTGCGGGTGTGCCGACCAGCAGGCGGCAGTTGTTCGTGCCGAGGTCGAGTGCCGCGTAATAGGGCGCGCGCGCGGCCGGGGCGGTGGGCCGCCTCTCGGTTCCGGTTTGCAGCGCGCCTTCGGGCATGATGGGTTCCAATAGGGGCGGGAGCGCCCCATTCGCATGATCGGCCCGCCGCTGCCACCCGGGCAAGGAGATTCTGGGGCGGATGACATCTTCGCCATGCGGCATCTGATGGGGGCGTGGGTCCGTAAGGCCTGCAGCGGGGCAGTGTCGCCGCGCGAGAGGAATGGAGAGACCCATGACCAAAAATTTCCGCGCGGCGCTGCTGGCCGCGACCGTGCTGGCCGCTGGCGGTGCGCAGGCGACCACGCTGGTGGCGCTGACCGCCGACAACCAGCTGGTGCGCATCGATAGCGAGACACGGCGCGCGAGCGCGCCGGCGCGCATCACCGGCGCTGATGGCACTGTGGTGGGCATCGACCAGCGGCCGCAGGATGGGCGCCTGTATGGCGTGACCGATCGCGGCCAGATCGTGACGATTGATCCGGCGAATGGGCGGGCTGCGCAGGTCTCGCGCCTGAATGTGCCGTTCCAGCCGAACGGCCGGGCGGTGGTGGATTTCAACCCAGTCGCCAACCGCCTGCGGGTGATGGCGATGGACGGGCAGAATCTGCGCGTGAATGTGGAGACCGGTGAGGCGGCGCAGGATGGCCGGCTGAAGAACCAGCCTGGTGCGCTGGGCGAGGTGATGCCGCGCGTGGTCGGCGGCGCCTATACCAACAGCATGCAGGGCGCGACGGCGACGATGCTGTTGACGATCGACGCGGCGCAGAATGCGCTAAATGTGCAGAACCCGCCCAATGATGGGGTGCAGGCGCCGCGGGCGCGGTTGTCGGTGCCGCTGCCGGGTGGCACGGCGGCCTTCGATATTCTGGCGGAGGGCAACCAGGGCATTCTGGTAGCGGGCGGCGCACTGCACATGCTGAACCTGGAGAGCGGTGCGATCACCACGCGCGGTGCCATCACCGGGCTGCCGCGTGGCGCTGACATCATTGATGTGGCGGCGATGCGCTGACGCGCCGGGGCGGCGCGATGCGCTGACGCGCCGGGACGGCGCGATGCGCTGAACGAAAAAGGCGCCCCGACGGAGTGTCGGGGCGCCCTCATTTCAGTAGTCAGTTGATGCTCAGCGCCGCATGCGCACGTGGCGCAGTTCCAGGTCTTCGCTCACGCGCATGGTGAAGTCGGCGACGGTCTCACGCACCGCGAAGATCTGCGGCTCCTGGTGCAGCGGCACCTGGGGCAGCAATTCCTGGAAGCGCGTCCAGTATTCACGCGCCAGGCGCGCGCGTTCGGCATCGTCCACGCTGGTGGCGCGGGCGGCGGCAATGCGATTCATCGCTTCATCCGAGAAACCACCCCAGTTGAAGCTGCCCTCGCCCAGAAGTTCGCGCGCCGGGTTGGACATGTCGAAATTGCCCGGCGTCCAGCCCAGCAGCCAGAAGCTGAATTCGCGGTTCGCCCCACCCTGCAGGAAGCGGCCAAAGGGCAGTGCGTTCAGCCGCGCCTGGATGCCCGCGCGCTGCAACATGGTGACGATGGCGGTGCAGATCGCCTCGTCATTCACGTAGCGGTTGTTGGGGCAGGAGAGTGCGAGGCGGAAGCCCTGCGGGAAGCCCGCTTCCGTCAACAGGCGGCGCGAGGCCTCGACGTCAAACGGCAGGCGCGTGTTCAGTTCCGGCACATGACCACTGATGGCGGCCGCGATCGGCAGGCCGGCCGCGACCGTGGAGTTGCGCAGCACGACGCGGCGGATCGTCTCCATGTCGATCGCCTGGTAGATGGCGCGGCGGACGCGCACATCGCGCAGCGGGTTCGGGTTGCCGGGGTTGTCCACGGCGTCAGCGCGGGCGACGTCGAAGCCCAGATAGATGCTGCGCGCCGTCGGGCCCTGCATCAGCCGCACGCCCGGGGCCTGCTGCACGCGCGGGATGTCCTGCAACGGCACATGGTACATCAGGTCCAGCTCGCGGCTCAGCAGGGCCGCCACGCGCGTGGGCGCCGACGAGACCGGGCGGAACACGGCGCGGGTGATGCCGTGTTGCAGCGCACCGCCCCAATAGGTCGGGTTGGGCACCAGCACGGTACGTTCATCGGCCACGCGCTCGGTCACGCGGAAGGGGCCGGTGCCATTGGCGTTGAGCTGCGCGAAGGCGGTGTTCGCACCAGGCTGGCCGGCGCGCGCCACGGCGAAGGCGTTGTTCGCCTGCACCCAGCCCTGCGACATGATGAAGAACAGTGTCAAATCCCGCAGCAGCACCGGGTTCGGGCCGCGCGTGTCGAATTCCACGGTGTGCGCGTCAACCGCGCGGGCCGCGGTGATCGACGAGACCGTATAGGCCATGTCGTTCTGGCGCACGCGTTCGAGGCTGTTCAGCACATCGGCGCTGGTAAAGGCCTCGCCGCCATGGAAGCGCACATTCTGCCGCAGGTGGAAGCGCCAGGTGGTCGGGCTGACCTGTTCCCAGCGCGTGGCCAGGCCGGGTGTCAGGCTGCCATCGGGCTCGCGCTTGACCAGCGGGTCATAGATGTTGCTCTTCATGGCGTTGGTGACGCCATGGTTGTTGGCGTGCGGGTCGAGGCCCAGGATGTCGTTCGCGGTGGCCCAGGTGAAGGTGCTGGCTTGCGCCGGCGTGGTGGCGGGGCCTGCGGCCATGCCCAGTGCCAGCATCGCCGCGGCGAGCGCGGTGGTGAGTTTCATGATCGGGTCCTCCCAGGACGGATGAAGATGGCGCAACATGCCGGGGAGTGCGGCGGTTGCAAAGCGCCCTCAGATGGAAAGGCGCCCCGTCATCACCGGCACGCAGGCCCCGCCCACCGTTGCACGGATGCCATCGGCCGCGCGCCGCGCCGTGGTCAGCAGCAGCGAAGGCCGGCCCATCTCGACACCTTGCAGCATTTCCCAGGCGCCATCCTGCGCGCCGGAGAGGTGCAGCAGCAGCGCGGCGAGCGGCGTCGCGGCGCTGCCGGTCGCGGGGTCTTCCAGCACGCCGAGCGGCGGCGCGAACATGCGCGTGCGCAGCCGCGCGCCATCGCGGGCGTAGATATACAGCGCGGAACGGCCGACGAGTTCGGGGTGCGCATCGGTCAGCGCGCGGGATGCGGCGATGTCGGGTGCCGCGCGGCTCAGCGCCTCGGGCGTCACTTCCGCCAGGATGAAGGGGTTGCCGACGGAGGCGCGCACGGGTTGGTGCGCCGCCACCAGGATATCGGCGGGTGAGAGGGTGGCGCAGGGCGCGATTTCAGCGGCGGTATAGGTCTCGGCCAGCGTCAGCGGTTGCGGGGCTGCGATGGTCGCCGCGGTCACCGCGCCGGCCGCGTCACGGCTGATGCGCACTTCCACCAGGCCGGCGATTTCCTCGAAGCGCAGCAGGCCATCCACCGCGCGATCCGCCAGCGCCCAGCCGGTGCCGACATTCGGGTGGCCGGCGAAGGGCATCTCCCGAGTTGGCGTGAAGATGCGCACCTGGGCCGTGTTGGCGGGGTCCTGCGCGGGCAGGACGAAGGTGGTTTCGGAGAGGTTGAATTCGCGCGCGATGGCCTGCATCTGCCCGCCATCCAGCCCGCGCGCGTCAGGGAAGACCGCAAGCGGATTGCCGCCGAAACGAGTGGTGGTGAAGACGTCCAGCGTCAGGAATTCGTAGGTGCGCATGGCGCCAGTGCAGCCGGTTTTGCGCGTGGCGAAAACCGTGCCGCGCACAACCCTGCCGCGCGCTACAGGCGGCGCACCTGCACCAAGGTGAACAGCCCGATCGGCGCGCAGGCCTCGGATTTTTCCACGGCCGCATCCGCCGGCAGCAGGTCTGTCAGCATGAAGTCCGGGTGCCAGCCCAGCACGCGGGCTGCCGGCGCCATCGTGCGCTCGATCCACCAGCGCCAGCCGCGCTCGGCGGCGAAGTGGTTCACGAACAGCATGTGCCCGCCAGGCCGCACCACGCGCGACATTTCGGCAAACAGCTTCTTGGCGTCGGGCACCACGCTGGCGGTGAACATCGCGACCGCGGTGTCGAAGCTGGCGGGCGCGAAGGCCATGTTTTCCGCGTCCATCTCCAGCAGGCCATGCACATGGGACAGGCGCTGTTCGCCGACCTTTTCGCTGGCCTTCAGCAGCATTTCGCGCGAGAGGTCGATGCCCACCACCTCCAGGTCGCGGCGGTATTGCGGCAAGGCAAGGCCCGTGCCCACGCCCACTTCCAGCACGCGCCGGCCAGGCAGCGCATTGACGGCCGCGACCGCACGCTTGCGCCCGAAGGCCGAGACGCCACCGAACACCACGTCATACACGCCAGCCCAACGCCGATACGCCTCGCGCACCGACGCGGCATCAAGGGCAGCGCGGTTATGGCCGCGTTCGGGTTCAGTCATGCCGATGGTGGGAATGTCGAAGTCCTCCGGCCCGGATGCGGACGGCGCGGGTTAACGCCGGGGGGCGATAATGTCCAGATGGTTTCATTTCCGTGGCGAATTATCGCGGCATCACCAGCGCCAGCCACAAGGGCAGCGTGATGATGGCCAGCAGGTGTTCGCTGGTGGTGATCGCGGCCATCAGCGGCGCATCGCCGCCCATGGCACGCGCCATGACATAGCTGGTGGCGGCCGTGGGCAGGGCCATGAACAGCACCGCCATCGCGGTGGGCAGTGGTGCGATTCCAAAGACCTGGCAGAGCAGCCAGGTCAGCCCTGGCATCACGATCAACTTCAGCGCAGCCGTGACCAGTTGCAGCGGCAGGCGGTCGCGCAATGTCTCCAGCGACAGCGCCGCACCCACCGCCAGCAGCCCCAGCGCCACCGAGGCCTGGCCCAGGCTGCGCAGCAATGGCTGCACGCCCATCGGCAAGCCGCCAAGTGCCGCGACCGCGAAGCCGATGGCGCAGCCCAGGATCAGCGGATTGAGCACGATCTGGCGGATCACCGGCCATATCCGCACCCTGCCCTGCCCGCCCATCGCGAAGGCCGTGGTGGTCACGAACTGCACGAAGGGCACGATCAACCCCGTGGCCACGGCCCCCAGTGCCAGGCCGGGGGCGCCGAACATCGCACCCGCCACCGCGAAGCCGATCAGGTTGTTGAAGCGGATGCCGCCCATCAGCACGCAGGTCATCGACGCATGCGGCTGCGCGAAACCGCGTGAGATCAGCAGCGCCGCCGCCGTGCCGACCGACAGCGCGATCCAGATCGCCGCCATCATGCCGAAGATGGGGATGCGCCCCAGTTCCACACTGCCGATCGCGACCACCAGCAGCGATGGCAGCAACACCCAGAAGATCAGGCGTTCAATGCCGGCCCAGACCGTGTCATCGCGCAGCAGGCGGCGCTTGAGGAAAGCGCCCAGCGCCAGCAGCCCGAAGGCCGGCACGAAAGCATCGAGGTAGGCCGCGATCACGCGGCGGGTTCCACGGGACGGGGGCGTGCGGGGCGGCGGCGGCTTTCGGCGGCGATGGCGGCCAGGCAAGGGCCTTCGCTGACCTGCGCCATGCCGCCGATGCGGGCCTGGACATGGCCCACGCGCAGCGCGCCATCCTCGGGGAAGAACATCACGTCCAGCTGGCAGCGGGGTGCGGTGTAAAGCCAGATGCCGACCGGGCCTTCGGCGCGGCGAAGCGAAGGCTCGCCGAGGGCGGCGCGCACCTGGTCGGGCGTCTGGCCGGCGAGGGTTGTGGTGGGGCCGTCGGGC
>JAAFHD010000210.1 GCA_013298245.1 Alphaproteobacteria bacterium | reverse complement strand
CGCCGCGTTCATGCGGCGCCACGCGGTTGCCGTGATCACGGGCGGAAAGCGCCTCATTGCGCCATCACAACCGAGTGAGGGGGCGTTTTGCCGCTTGCGATCCCGCGCGCGGCAAGGCGTTCTGCAACCCCCGGTGGTCGGAAATGGCCACCCGTTAAAGTTGTGTTGATCCCACGCGAAATCTCTCATAGCGTGTTCGTGATGGGGTTGGGTTAGTTCAGTACAAGGTGCTCTCGCTTTGCGTGATGACCTCCCCCTCCGCACGTCCAGCCCGCCGCTGCGCGTGCCGCCCCCCGGTGGCCATGCCACGCCCGCGCCGACGCGCCAGGGGCTGACAGCACTGTGGCCTGCGCTCGTGCTGCTGCCGGTCGCGATCTACGCGATCGTGCTGCTGATGCTGATCCGCTCCTTGCAGACAGAAGACCAATCGGGCCGCATCCGTGACGCCGCCTATGCCATCGCCGCCACTGTGCAGTCCGAGCTGGATGAAGGGCTGGAACTGCTGGAAATGCTGTCCGGGTCCACCGCACTTGATCGCGGCGACATGGAAAGCTTCCGCGCCGAGGCCGCGCGCCTGCTGCGCCAGAAACCCGATTGGCTGACCATCACGCTGTCCGACCGCGAGCGCGACCTGACGGATCTGCGCATCGCCCCGCAGGAAGTGCCGCCGCCGATCGCTGATAGTGTGTCGTTCCAACGCATCATGTCCGGCACGCGCCGTGTTGTCGGCACGCTGCGCGGCGACCAACTGACCTTGCGCGTCGCCGTCATCCGTGAGGGCCAGGTGCGTGGTTCCGTCGCCGCCCTGTTGCCGCTCTCGGCCTTCGCGCCGATGGCGCAGCCGCAGCGCCTGCCGCAGGGCTGGCTGGTCACCATCACCGATGCGCAGTTCAACGTCGTCGCGCGCACGCATTCGGGCGCGCAGCGCCTGGGCGCGCCGGTCGGGCAGGAATACTCGCGCCTGGCAGCGCAGCCCGGTTTCCAGATCGAGAACCTGACGCTGGCCAGTGGGCTGCGCGCCATGACCGGCGTGGTGCAGGTGGGCGGCGGGCTGCAATGGAGCGTGGGCGTTTCCGTGCCGCCGGATGTGGCGCAGGCGCCGCTCTGGCCGATCCGCCTGGCCTTGGCGTTGGGTGGTGTCTGGGCGCTGGGGACGGCGCTGCTGCTGGGGCTGTGGCTGCTTCGGCGCAACAACCGCGTGTCGCAGGCCGAAGCCACGCGGCTGTCGGCCGAAGCCGCGCGCGCGGCGGAAAACGATCGCCGCAAATCCGACTTCCTGACCACGATGAGCCATGAGCTGCGCACGCCGCTGACCGGCATCATCGGCTTTACCGATTTGTTGGCGTCATCCGCGTTGAATCCGCAGCAGCGGCAATGGGTGGACCAGCAGCGCCGCGCCGGCCAATCGCTGCTGACCATGATCGGCGAAGTGCTGGATCTGTCGCGCATCGAGGAAGGTGCCGTGGAGATGGAAGACATCGCCTTCGACCTGCCCGCCACGCTGACCGACTGCCTGAACCTGATGCGCCCGGTGGCGGAAAAGAAGGGGCTGGGCATCCATGCGGTGATCCATCCCGCGCTGCCCTTGCAGGTGATGGGCGACCCGCTGCGGCTGCGCCAGGTGGTGAACAACCTGCTGAACAACGCGATCAAGTTCACACCCGTGGGCGAGGTGCGCCTGGAAGCCGCGGCCGAAACCCTGCCCGATGGGCGCGTCGCGGTGGTGGTCGCGGTGGCCGATACCGGCATTGGTGTTGCCGCCGACAAGTTGACGCGCATCTTCGAACGCTTCCGCCAGGCCAGCGCGTCGACCGCGCGCGAACATGGTGGCTCGGGGCTGGGGCTGGCGATCTGCCAGCGCCTGGTGCAAGCGATGGGCGGCACGATCCGCGCGGAAAGCCATCTGGGCCAGGGCAGCCGCTTCACCTTCCGCATCCCGATGAAGGTGGCCGCCGGCGCGCCGCGCGGTCCGGCGCAGCTGCCCAAGCCGACGCCCATGCCGGCCGGGCGTCTGCGGATTCTGGTGGCGGAAGATGTGGTCGCCAACCAGGCGCTGCTGCGCGCGGTGCTGGAAGGCGGCGGGCATAGTTGCGACATCGTGGCCGATGGGCTGGAAGCCGTGGGGCTGGCCACGCGCAACCATTATGACGTGGCGGTGCTGGATATCCGCATGCCGGTGATGGATGGTTTTGGCGCGGCGCGTGCGATCCGCGGGCTGCCAGGTGCGGCGGCGCAATTGCCGATGATCGCGCTGACGGCGGACATCACCGCGGGCGTGCAGGATGCGGCGCATGAGGCGGGGTTCAACGCCATCATGCCCAAGCCGTTTGATGCGATGCAGCTGCTGGCGGCGGTGTCGGTGCATGCGCGCGCGTCGGTGCCGGAGGAGGTGCTAGCACCCGTGCCCGTCGTGCTGCCGCCGCGCCCCGCGCCGCGCGCGGACGACCTGATCCCGCATCTGCGCGAGGCGCTGGCGCAGTTGATGCGTGCATCCGATGCGGCGACGCTGTCGCGGCTGGGCACGGCGCTGGCGCGCGCGGCGGAGGCAGCGGATTGCGAGCCGGTGGCACGCACGGCGCGAGACCTGCAGCAGGCGTGTCGCGTCGGCACGCCCACACAGGTGCATGCGGCGCGGCTGGCGCTGGTGGGCGCGGTGAATGAGGTGCTGCCCGCGCCACTGGCGGAACGCCCGCGCATGGCCGCCGCCGGCGAGTAGTTTGACGGCGCGGCGGGGCGCGGCCACGCTGCGCGCATGCCTGATTCCGATGACCGTGGCGGCGCCTGGCGCGTCACACCCAGCGCCTGGTGGGCGGGGCGTGCGGCGCCTTACGCGGTGGCCGCGCGGCCTGCTGTGTCGCGCTATATCGCGATGCCGGATGGGGTGCGTCTGGCGGTGGATGTGTGGCTGCCGGAAGGTGCGGCGGGTGCCGTGCCAGCGGTGCTGGTGCACACGCCGTATTATCGTCGGTTTGCGCTGAACGCGCCGGGGGCGGAGGCCTGCCCGAACGCCGCGAAATTCCGCGATGCGCTGGTGCCGCGCGGCTATGCGCTGGTGGTGGTGGATGCGCGCGGGACGGGGGCCAGTTTTGGCACGCGGGATAGTTTTCGCAGCCCACGCGAGCGCGATGACAGCAAGCACATCGCCGACTGGATCGTTGGGCAGTCATGGTCGAATGGGCGCATCGGGGCGACGGGGATTTCATACCCGGGTGCGGCGAGCGATTTCCTGGCCAGCACAGGGCACCCGGCGGTGCGCGCGATCGCGCCGCTGTTCGCGGTGTGGGACACCTGGGCGGATCATTATTGGCCGGGTGGCGTGCTGCTGTCGGCGCTGGCGCAGATCTATGACGATCTGATGGTCGCGATGGACCAGGACCAGCGCGAAAACCTGCGGAAAGTGCCGTATTTTTCAGACCCGCGTTTGGCCGGCCCGGCGCCCGTGGATGAGGATGCGGATGGGTCGCTGCTGCGGGCGGCGATCGCGGAACATGCGGGCAATGTGCGCCAGCCGGCCTTCATCGGCGGCTTTGTTTTTCGCGATGATGCGCTGCCTTATGACCATGGGTTTACGGCGGCGAATATCAGCCCGATGCATTACCGGCATGGGGTGCGTGCGGATGTCGCTGTCTATGCGGTGTCGGGCTGGATGGATGGGGCGGGCTACGCGAATTCCGCGATTGCGCGATACCTGACGATGGCGGGCAATCCGCGGCACCTTTTGATCGGGCCGTGGGATCATGGGGCGCGGATCAATGTGTCGCCCTGGCGGGCGGCGGAGACGCCGGAGTTTCCCTTGTTGGCGGAGCTGACGCGGTTCTTCGATGAATACCTGATGGATGTGCGGACGGGGTTGCGGGACGAAGCGCCGATCCACTTTTTCCATCAGCATGCGGAGCGTTGGCAGGCCGCGACGCAGTGGCCGCCGCATGGCGATGCGGGGGCGCTGAAACTGGGTGCGGGCGGCGGGTTTGATGATGCGGCGGGGCGTGTCGCGCATCGCACTGATCCGCGTTGGGGCAGTGGGGGCGCGACGCGCTATGAGCGCATCGCGGCGATTGATGCGCGCCACTACCACGCCGATTGGGGCGCGCGCGAAGCGGCGCTGACCAGCTGGACCAGCGCGCCGTTGGAACGCGCGATGGAACTGACCGGGCACGCGATCGCGGAGCTGCGCATCGCGTGTTCGGAACCGGATGCGTCGGTGCTGCTGTATCTCTCCGAGGTCGAGGCGGATGGCACCGTCCGCTACGTCACTGAAGGTTTGCTGCGGCTGCTGCATCGCGCCGAAGCGCCGCACCCGCAGGACTATATCTGCACCTGGCCGTGGCGCAGTTTTGCCCGTGACGCCGCGCGGCCAATGGCGCCGGGCCTGGCCGAAAATATCCGCATTCCGCTGCTGCCGACGGGCTGGGTGTTCAGCGCCGGCAGCCGTGTGCGGCTGTCGATCAGCGGCACGGATGCGGACCATATCGGGCAATATCCGCATGGGCGGCCGCCGGTGATTTCGGTGCTGTGCGGGGATGGTGCATCCGCGCTGCGCTTGCCGTGGCGTGCGGCCAACTAGGCACTGGTGCCACGGCCCGCACTGGGCTTCGATGTGACGCCTGGAGGAAACACCATGACCATCACCCGCCGCACCCTGCCCATGCTCGCGCTGCCCGCGCTGGCCAGCGCGCAAGCCTGGTCCCCCACCGGCCCGGTGCGCGTGATTCTGCCGCAAAACGCCGGCTCCTCCGGCGACGTGCTGATGCGCCAGATGGCCGAGATCATGGGCCGAGAACTCGGCCAGCCGGTGGTGGTGGACAACCGCCCCGGCGCCAATGGCGCACTCGCCGCATCGCAGCTGACGCAGGCGCGCCCGGATGGGCAGACGGTGATGCTGGCGGGTGTGTCGATGGTGGCGTTCAACCAGCATCTGTATCGCGCGCTGCCTTATGATCCGCTGCGCGACTTCACCTATATCGCGCCGGTCACCAACACGGCGTTTGTGGTGATTGCCTCGCGCGCATCCGGCATCACGACGTTGCGCGAATTGGTGGAGCGCGCGCGTGCGCAGCCCGAGCGGCTGAATTTTTCATCGGCTGGCATCGCCAACACCACGCACCTGGCCATGGAAATGCTGGCGGACCGTGCCGGTGTGCGCATGACGCATGTGCCCTTTCCCGGCAGCCCGCAGGCGATGGCGGCCGTGGTTGCGGGCCAGGTGGAGGCGATGGTGACGGTGCTGGGCATCGGCCTGCCGCTGATCCGCGGTGGGCAGGTGGTGCCGCTTGCCGTGGTGCGCGACGCCCGCGCCGCCGTGCTGCCCGATGTGCCGACGCAGGCGGAAGCCGGTGTGGACAGCCCGATCATTCCCGGCTGGTTCGCGCTGGCGGGGCCGGCGGGCATGCCGGAGGCGCCGATCGCGCGGCTGAACGCGGCGATCCGCACCACGCTGACCGACCCCGCGATGCAACAGCGCCTGGCGGCACAGGACCTGGAGGCGCTGATCGGCAGTGCGGCCGATATCCGCGCGCGGCTGGAACGCGATAGCCAGGTGTGGGGGGACTTTATTCGGGCGCGCGGCCTCAGGCTGGAATAGCCCACCCCGCCAGCGTCTCCGCAAACCCCGTCCGCGCCTGGCGCGGCGTGCCGGTAAAGCCGACATGCCCGCTGTTGATGCCCTCATACATCTCCGCGATTTTCGCGGCGAAGGGCGCGGGCAGCCCGGCCTCCTGCAACGCGCCTTCCCAGGCCGCACGCGGCGGCTGCACCACCTGCACGGGCCGGCCCAACCGCGCCGCCATCGCCGCCGCCACATCGGCGGCCGAGGTCGCCGTGCCCGCCAATTCCACCACCCGCCGCGGCGCCACTTCCCGCAGCAACCGCGCGGCTTCGGCACCGATATCGGCGGTCGCGATCATCGGCCGGCGCGCGGCCGCGTCCGCCAGGAAGGTCGGCAGCACGCCATGCGCGGCGGCGACCGGCCACACCGCCTGCCAGTTTTCCTGGAAGAAGCTGGGGCGCAGGAACACCACCTCGGGCGCCGCATCGGCCAGGATGGCCTCGGCCACGTGCAGCCCGCGGATCGGGCCATTGCCGGTGGCGTGCTGCGCGCCTTCCGACGACAGGAACACCAGGCGCGGCAGGCCCGCCGCGCGCGCTGCTTCGCGCACGGCCAGCGCCACATCAATGTAAGGGCGCACCGGGTCGGCCGCCTGCGGGGCGGGCGGCACCAGGAGATAGGCTGCCGTGGCACCAGCGAAGGCGCGCGTCAGCGCCGCCGCATCGGTCAGTTCGGCGGCGAAGGCTTCCGCGCCCACCGCCCAGCCGGGCAGGCGCGAGGCGTCGCGCAGCAGCGCGCGCACCGGCTGGCCCTGCGCCAGAAGCGCGCGGGCGGCCGCCGCGCCGGTGTTTCCAGTGATGCCTGCGATGATGAACATGGTCGGTTTCCTGTCGGTTTCGGTGGCCGGACCATGCGGGAAAGCCTTTCATCCATCCAATGCATGATTGATACTGCCATCATGCACCAAGTGAATTTACG